>DATMOV010000225.1:0-6434 GCA_035568055.1 Cytophagaceae bacterium | reverse complement strand
CTGTAGCTCTGATCGCCTGTTATAAGGGTTATAGCTCGGACAAAGGAACTCAAGGAGTCGGAGAGGCTGCCAACTCATCTGTAGTCTATGGGTCATTGGCGGTATTTATTCTTGATATGATCGCAGTTCAGTTAACCAGTTTTTTTATTTAAAAAAATGAAAGCAACGATCGCTGAAATAGCAAACCTCAAAAAATCCTTTGGCAGCAATGCCGTACTGAAAGGCATAAACCTGAAAATTGAAAGGGGTGAGAACCTGGTTGTCTTCGGTAAGTCAGGAAGCGGTAAGTCCGTACTGATCAAATGCCTGATTGGATTGCTTAAAGCAGATGAGGGCAGGATTGTTTTGTTTGGAAAGGATATCTCTGGGTTAAAAGACAAAGAGCTGAATGCCGTAAGAAAGAAAGTGGGCTTTCTGTTTCAGAGTGCTGCTCTGTATGACTCTATGACTGTGCGGGAAAACCTGGAGTTCCCGCTTCGGGATTTAAAGTCAGGATCTAAAGAAGAAATGGAGGCTTTAGTAAGAGAAGCATTGAAGAATGTTGGACTCGAAAAGGCTATAGATAAAATGCCATCGGAGCTTTCGGGAGGCATGAGAAAGCGGGTTGGTCTTGCGCGTACCTTGATATTGAAGCCTGATCTCATTCTGTATGATGAGCCTACTACCGGCCTGGATCCTGTCACATCAAAAGAGATCAGCAAACTGATCCTGGATGTTCAGGAGAAATATAATACCGCTTCACTGATTATCACCCATGATGTCGAATGCGCACGCATTACAGCCAATCGCATGATGATCATTAAAGAGGGATTAACTATTGCCGAAGGAAGCTTTAAAGAATTATCAGGGTCAGAAGATGAATGGGTACGCTCATTCTTCAGTTAAATTTTAAAAAAATAAATTATGAAAAACACAACAGGAAATAAGATCAGGCTAGGAATTTTTGTTTCTATCAGCATGGCTGTATTCATTGCAACAATCTACTTTATTGGTCAGAAGCAGCAACTATTCAGCAGCTCATTTCATATCAGCGGAATATTTAAGAATGTAAGCGGGCTTCAGGTTGGAAACAATGTCCGCTTCTGTGGTATCAACGTCGGCATGATTGAAGATATTGAGCAGGTCACCGATTCCACGGTTAGGGTGGATATGGTTATCGATGAGCAGGCAAGAAAATTTATTAAAAAAAATGCAAAAGCGATCATTGGTTCTGACGGTCTGATGGGAAATAAAATGATGTTGCTTGTTGCGGGAACACCGGGTAAGCGGGAACTGTCAGACATGGATACTATTGAAACAGCCCAGCCGGTAAATATGGATGACATATTATTAAGTCTGCAAGTCACTGCAGATAATGCAGCAAGCATTACCGATGATCTTTCGATGATCATGAATAATATAAGTGAAGGCAAAGGAACTATAGGTAAATTATTTATGGACAGCACATTCTCCAGAAATGTAGATGAAGCCATGGTGAATATTAAGCAGGGTGCCGGAGGTTTCAAGCAAAACATGGATGCTGCAAGCCACAATTTTCTTTTAAAGGGATATCTAAAGAAAAAGGTGAATGATAAGACTAAGAAATAATAAAGCAGGTAATTCGGATTTAAGCCTGCAGTGAAATAAGGAGATCAAAATATGTTTGATCTATCCGCTTCAGTTTAGAAGAAGAGGATCTTAGTACTTATCACTCTTGCTGGCTTTTTTCATAAAAAACTTTGATCGCATCCAAATCTGCCACAAATTGGTCCGAACTTGCGCATAGGTAGTGCACCATGCTGGACTGAATGATGAAATTTTCATTCAGTCCTTTTTTATGTCCTAATAACTTACTGTTTGTGTGTGTGATGAACGCGACTGCTCTGTTTACCCGATTGGTTCGATACTTGTTATTTTCAAAAATTAACTTTTCAGGGAATATCGAACCAATGATCTTTTGTTTGGCTGATAGTTGACATTGACTGGGACATAAAAATGCCCTAAAAATATATTCAACAATCCCACTTAAAAAACGACTCCGGTTAAAACCGGAGTCGTTTTTTAATAAACAAAGTAAACCTTTATTTAGTTAAAATAATTCTCTTTAATTCTGTCTTTGTATCTCCACTTAACCGCACCATATATACTCCCGGCGGAAGAGAAGAAAGATCAAGCTCTATTTCTGGATTTTCACCATTTAAAGAAGAAGAATAGACTTTGTCTCCATAGGAATTGAATACATGAATTTCTTTATACTCTTCCTGATTTAAATTCACCCTAAACTTTCCCGATGAAGGATTCGGAAAAATATTCACAAATGACTCCTGACCAGGTCTCGGATCAGCAAATGCTATGCCTTTCCTGAAATTACACGCAGAAGTACAGGCAGCCAGTGGAGTTTCAAAAATAGTATTGCCATTGCATTGGTAAGGGTTTCCTGCCATGGCTGCAAAGCCTGATCCTGAATAAAATCCTGGCAAAAGATAAATAGTCCCAGCAGTATTCGAACTAGCATTAGGCCCTGAATTTAAACTCAAGTATGGTGAGAAATTATAATAATTGGAATAAGGCCAAATAGGAGGATCGTCCGTACCAACTACAACGTTGTATGTTTGAACTATGGTACTTTGGTCAAAATCATAATTGGCTTTAAAAATCCGCGTCGGTGAATTTGTGCCGACAGTGTATATGGCCATTACAGAAATGCTTATATAAGTGTCTTCAGGAACTTCAAAAGTTATTCCTTTAAAACAATTTTTGCCGATATAAGGTGTACCGTATACTATTTCATCTCCGTCATATTTATGAATTATAAATCTTCCCAGTGCCAAATCTCTATATACAGGATTGGAAAGATCAAACCAAGTATAACCATTGCAATTATCATATGCCGCAGAACCTATCACAGGATTTAAAATATCATACTTGGGAGTCATATCCGCCTTTCGCATTGGTTTGCATACAAAAGCAAATTTCAGATCGACTATATTTAATCCGGGAATAGTATTCAAAGAAATGTCCAGATCTTCATCAAATTTATATTTTATATAATTTCCCCCATAACCAAAAGTTGAAGAAAATCCTGCAAAAGTTTGACAATACCCATTACCCTCAGGCCACCTACTGTAAGCATTTGTCCTGGAAACATGAGGTTTGTTTTTGAGCGTCATTATTCCTACAGGGCAGTTAAAGTATTTTCCAACAACGCTAGTTCCGTTTCCGAGCGTACCTGGAATTTTTATGCTACCATTTCCATTAAGCGGTCCCATAGAAATAGTCATGTTACCCTTAAGAGAGATTTCATAAGAAGTAGCCAAAGATGCTGATGCATCAGTTTTCGGGGCATCTCCCGACAGTAATTCGAAAATTCCTATCACTGCGCTTATACCTTGGGTAATGGCTGAAGCATTCTCGAAAACTTTTGCCATATCCTCGCCGAATCCGGTTATCTCTGATTTATGCTTGGTTAAGAAAGCAGGCCCATCGCTAGGAAGTAGGTTGCCATAAGCCTTAACTCCATCTCCTATAGTTTTCCCGTCTTCAAAAATTTCTTTCAGTTTTGCATTAACGCCGCTGAATGATCCCTGCTGGAAATTTGAAGAGCTGGTTCCAATCATAAATTGTCCATCGGCCCCCGCTGGCGTTGATGTTCCACTAAGCTCAAGTTGAAAGTCATTGATTCCCCATAAGGAAATATCCATTTGAGCCAGAGCATTTCCACTAGCAGTAATATTCGGGTCAAAGAGCATTGGAAAATCAGCAGACATCCAGGAACCTGCTCCTGCATTCTGTGCTACCGACACAAGTAGATCGTTGTTCGCATTAGGATATTCATCCGGCGCTTTTACAGGACTATTGGTAAGACCCAATACACCCAAAGGTGATAAACTACCGGTATACTTGCAAGTAGCAGCCATGTGAGAGTAAGCGGTAGTAGGATCCGGAATATAAAAAAAACAGCGGATCACAGATCTGTATTTATTATACAGTATAAAATAAGGATGAGAAGTAGAAAAATCGGCATTTGTCAATTCCCATCCCTGGTCTTGCTGAAGGACATGACTTGAATTTGAATTCTGATAATCCTGATTGTCATATACATCCACAATGCTTCCCCATCTTGGAGCTCCTGCCCTAAATGGAGGATTTACGCATTGGGGCTGGCCATTCACATAAGTAATCCAATTACAATAGTCCTGGTTGGTCCAATCCCAGTAAGTAAAATCAAAATCGGACTGACCCGGAGGGTTAGGTGCATACACAGGCTTCTGACAGGCCTCACCGGTGCAGGTGATGATCGTTTGAGCGGTGACCCCAAAAGTTGCCGTCAGAACCACTATAGCGATCAAATAAATATTTCTTTTCATAATCACGTTAGCTACCAATTATTTATTTCCCAGTTCCTGGTTTTGTTTCTTTAATGCTTTAATCTCTTTTTGCATCTCTATCATATAAAGAGTAAGCTCCTCAATTTTCATCAGAAGTTTAGCATCCATTTCTGCTACATCAATTCCATTAGCATATACTTCTTTAGCGGAAGGTATTTCAGGAAGATGTTTATTCTTAGTGATGAATTTTTCCACTTCATTCAAAGAACGAAGCTTATAGCTTTTATCAAACACAAAGTCAGACCAGTTTACAGCATCAGAATGTAGCGCTACTTTTACCTTTTCAGTTAATATTCCTCCTACTGCATATAAGCTATATCCCACACCAGTATTAGGATCATAAACATTAGGTGTAGCTACATTACCTATAACAACAGCTCCATTCTGGGTTATCACCATACGCCGATAGTTAATAAAAGAACTGGAAGCAGGGTCTATAATTTGAGCAGAAGAGGGAGTTGCTGTAGGGAAAGTGAAAAAGTTTAAAGTACCCCCCACATTACCAACTACCATTGCTCCGCCATTATTTCCTCCGTCTGTTTCTAACTGAACTTTACTTGTACTAGTATTTAAGCCTGCATTAAAGCCCAGATAAGTTGTTGCATAGCCGGTAGTGCTGTAATTTGTATTGCTAAAAGAGCCCATTGATAAAGGCCAGCCCCATTGGTTCCAGTGTTGAAAACTAGCATAAGGTAAAGTAGTAGAAGAGAAGTTATTCCCTATGCCAACATTTCCCTGCACTAAAAGTCCATTCGCAGGAGCTGTATTTACACCTGCATAGCTTGATCCTATTACTGCTCCGCCAGCAATATCAAGCTTATTTAAAGGAGCAGTTGTACCTATACCAACTTTATCTCCAAAATAGGATTTGCCCTTCACTCCAAGAGAAAATCCTGTTGGCAATGTAAGAATAGGGGAAGTATTATCTGAAATCAATACTGATTGAGAAGCAAGAGAACCATCAAACTGATAATTTGCACTCGCAACAGCACTGGATCCATAACCTGTGTTACTTGAAAAAATAGTGTTTGAACTTTCCATGCGGATCATATTGCTGGTACCTGAATAAATGCGAAAACTCCCAGAACCAAAGGCAGGATAATAACCTTGAGAAATTGAGCCTCCGGTGCTAAAATTTATAGTATTAGAAGGATACATACCTGTGCCAGTAAGTGTCAATGTAGGCGAAGCACCCGATAAATTTAATAGTGATGCAGGAGTGGATGTCCCTATTCCTACAAATCCATTATTAGTACCTGACCCCAATATTCTCATTCTCTCGGCAGTTGTCCCTGTCCCTCCCGTGTTTATAATCACATCATTTGCAGTTGTTGTTCCAATATAAGAAGCGGTATTACTTGCCCCAGTGGAAGGTATATTCCAGGTTTGGGCATTTCCTTCAAGTGAAAAAAATAGTACTGCCGCAGCAATTGCGGTAAAGAGTTTTGTTGTTTTCATGAATTTTAGATTAAGTTTAAAAATGCAAATACAATTTCTATTTCTGTATCCGAATAGAAGACGCAAGAGTTTTTAAATGTTCCCGGATTTTAAAAAAAATATTTTTAACAGAAGAAATACATTTTATTGAATGTATAAAAATTATGAATAAAGTTTGAGCATTCACTTAACGTAAGGCAAAAAACAACGCGGTATATTGAAGTCTTTGAATTTTACTGATACCCTTCATGATTCCAAAACTTTACCATTTGCTTTAGAGCAATATGAGAGACTAACAGGAAGGCAAGCTGGCCATGTATTTTGGACAGAGGCTATAGAGGAACAAAAATGATAAACGACACATATCTTCATGCCCCAAAACCAGATAAAATATATCTAAATCAAAACGACAACGACATAAGCGAAGAGCTGCCATTGAGCCTGTCATTGGACATCTCAAGCATGATTATCGGATGATTAGAAATTATCTAAAAGGAAGTAGCGGAGATACGATCAATTTATTATTATCGGTAGCAGCTATGAACTTCAAACGAGTCATGAACCTCTGGAAACAGGGGATTCGCATGTTCATACATTACTTATACAGTATGATCTTAATGATAAAAACTG
>DATMOV010000224.1:0-5750 GCA_035568055.1 Cytophagaceae bacterium | reverse complement strand
ATGTTTCAAAATCAGCTCAATGAAATTAATAAGTTAAGAAATCAGCCTGCATCCCAGATTACTGTGACTGTTTCGGCAAAGAACAGAATCAATGTGGCTTTGGAAGTGCAGTATATAGTGACTAATGCGGGCTGGTATCCTATTTATGACCTGAGGGCAAAGGACACTAAGAACCCTATACAGCTTAGCTATAAAGCGCAGGTATTCCAGAACACAGGAATAGACTGGGAGAAAGTTAAATTGAAATTGTCAACCGGCAATCCATCTCAGGGTGGAACTAAGCCTACACTTGCTACATGGTGGTTACAGATTTATACACCCGTGAGTTATTCAAATGCTAAAAAGAAATATAAAAGTTCCCCGGCACCTTCCATGGCAAGCAAGGATGATTATAATAGTGGAGAACTTTCGAAGGAAGAAGATATTGCCGCAACCAATGTATCAAGCTATACGCAGGTTACAGAAACTACTTTAGCGGCTGAATTTGACATCGCTGTTCCTTATTCAATTCCTTCAGATGGCATAGGCCAGCTGGTGGATGTCCGGAATTATCAGCTGCCTGCTACCTATAAACATTTTGCCGTACCTAAGATGGATAAAGATGCCTTCCTGGTGGCGCAGGTGACAGGTTGGGAAGATTTGAATATGCTTTCCGGTAACGCGAATATTTATTTTGAGGGAACTTATGTTGGCGAAGCATTCCTTGATATGCAGAATACCAAAGATACACTTGACCTCTCATTGGGAAGAGATAATAAAGTTGTGATCGAACGCAAGAAACTTAAAGATTTCAGCAAAAGGAATTTGATTGGTTCGACAAAGAAAGAGGAATTTGTTTATGAGATTTCTATCAGGAACACCAAGAAAGACCCTATAGAAATAAGCCTTGAAGACCAGGTGCCGGTTTCTAAAGATTCTCAGATAGAAGTTGAGGTGACTGATGCCGGTGGCGCGGAATATGATGTAACGACAGGTAAGCTGGTATGGAAAATAAATCTTAATTCAACCGAGACGAAAAAAGTAACCTTCAAATATTCGGTAAAATATCCGAAGAATAAAATTGTGAGTGGGTTGTATTAATAGCAGTTCAGGTGTTTGGAATAAGCAAGGCGATTGATTGATCTCCTTGCTTATTTATTATCAGCCTGAAGAGAAGAATCACGACAACTGTGTGGATACTTTATAAGTCTCAAGCCAGGCCATAGCCGCATCGCGATTCCGGAATAGTCTTAGAGGAACTTTAGGTTTAAATACTTTCAACATCCAATTGACGCTGATCTCAGCTACTAAAGAATTCGTTAAGATGGCGAAAGCCAATGCAAGGCGGTTGGCTTCATCAGTGGAAGCATATTGCTTGGCATCATGAGTCCAGTATTTCACGCCTGTAGCATCCGCAAATACAGGACGAGGTATACCAGCGGAGAGCTTATTTCTATCAGCAATGTTTTTTTGCTGAGTTTTCAGATCAACAATAATATCTTTTTCATATTGAAAGTGAATGATTCCATCCTGCAACCAGATCCGTGCTGATTCATCTTCAATGACTAAAGGATTTTCCATAATTATTAAGTCTGCAAATTTCTATTGGTAACATCTTTTTTGAATTCAAGATTTGATTGATATGCTATTGATAGCTGGAATTGAATAGGAATCATGTCGTATGATCTAATAACTAATTTAGAATTTTTTATTAAATCATCAAAGCGACTAAACACCTTCCCTGTCCATGCTAAGGTGAGGTTATAAAAAGTGCGGGGAAACAAGAAAAGGCCCCTTGCTGAATTCTTATGATCTGAAAACTGTAAATCAATGCATTGGATATTCAATATGGGAATATGTAATAGCAGAACATGAAAAGCAGATAAAAATAAAGACCAGATATAGAGCAGTCAGGCCGTAAATATTCTTTTTTCTTAAATCTAAAAAAATGATTTTATGATCCAAGAACAGAACAACCGAATAAATCAACAAGTAAACAGGAAGAAAAAACCTAACCTCTATGGCAGTGGGTATAGTAAAAAGGCATGGTGCGATCACTATGCTGATAATTAACCATTGGGGTTTGGATAAATTGGTATAAGGGTAAGTCCGGAAGAGTATTACTATAAATAAAAAAATAATAGAATAATTTAAAAGAGGTAAAAGGAATGAGTGATGGTAAATGTCAAGAATGTAAGGAGTAGGATAGATAATATCCAAACCATTAAAAATATGTCTGGCAAAAATAGCAGAAAATATAAAAGGATGCCTGATGCACAAACTCATATACTGGATATAATCCTCTATGCCTTCTGCATGCTCATTCTTGTATAAATCGCTTCCCTCATTCTCCCAATAAATTACAGGCATGGAAGGGTATTCTTTCCCTATATTAGTCTCATACTTTTGGGTAATCATTCCCCACTTTAGCTGCTGAAGGTAAAGACTGCTCTGTTGAACTCCTATGCTGGTTTGTACAAGAGGACTAAATTTCTGGTGCTGATAGTAGTTGAGATAAATCTGAGGAGAAGCCCCGATGAAAAAGCCACAAACCAGCCAGGTTATTTTTATTAAAGTCTGTTTATGGGGAGATGTTTTTTTCAAAAGATCCAGGAACACCCAGATTGCAAATGGGAAAAGAACAATCATATAAATGGGCCTGAGATTAATGGCAAATGCGAAAACAAATCCGGAAAATAGTGAGAGGGACTTATGAGAAGATGCCCAGAAATGAATGCTGATCAGCAATAGAAAGATTGAAAGAAAGTCTGTAAGCGGGAAACTGGCATAACCTCTCCAGAATATAAAGATCAGAATATTCAGGAGAAGAATTTGCCAGACTTTAGGTTTTATTTTAAAAAATTTTTCAACAAAAACGGGAATAAGAATATTGCTTAAGAGGGAGAAATAAACAGCCGAAGCAATTTTATAAGACTTAATAGGATCAACTGATAAAAAATCTGAAAATTCAATGATCAGATAATTGAACAGTGGGAAGATCAATCCTCTCATCGGGTCATGAAAATTCAAAAGGTTAAAACTGCCATTCACTTTAAAGGATCGCCCTAACTCATCAAAATAATTGTAAGAGTCGCAATAAAATTTAGTATATGGGGAGAAACATAAAAGGTAAATGACTAAGAATAAAAAATTACCGAAAAAGAGATAGAAATATATTTTGCCCGATCCTTCTTTATGTAACAATTTCATGCCAAAAAATTAAATTCTCAGTTACTAAGATAGAAATTAAAAAAGATCTCAAAGAATTACCACGGATTTTACCTTTTTAGAGCCGGTTTTCTGATAGGCTCCACTTAACATTACAAATACCAAAGTGAATATGAATTAAGGGAATAAAATAATTATCTTTTATTCCGCAATGTGATATGGAGTAGAATGAGTTAAACAATTCATATCACTGATAGTTAATATGTTTCCACCAAAATAAAATGCTATGTATCTGATCAGGGAAATTTTTAAATGTAAACCCGGCAAGGCGAAAGAAATCGTGAAGATTTTCAAAAAAGCTCGTCCTCACATGGAGAAAGATGGATTTGCCAATGGGAAAATCATGACCGATTTTGTCTCAGATTACTGGACTGTTGTTCTCCAATATGAAGTCAAAAAGCTTGATCAGTTTGCCGATAAAGCAAGATCAGAAACTACCAACCCTGAATTAGGAGAGATCTTTAAGGGCTACATGGATTTTCTGGAAGGCGGACGAAGAGAGATCTATTTATTGGAGGAATAATAAATGCCGAACGTCCTACCTCAGTTGTCCTAAATCTTCTAGGGGAAGACTTTAGGACAACTGAGGATAAAACAAAGAAGTAACTAACTCTTTAATTTTATATGGAAAATATTTTTAACATAATTATTCAATTCATTGTTGAAATCACAATTGGTGTTTTTAGTAAGAAAGATCTCTCCGAATTAAAGTGTTCTAGTTGTTTCATAAATAAATTTCTTTCTAATAGTGACCAAAATAAGAAAAGAAATAAAAAATACTACTGGCAATTGCAAATGAAATATATTACATTTTTAATAAAATCCATTTTTGGTTTTACCGTAGGAATTACCGGATATTTTGTTGTTCACAAAAACAACTATCTGCACGAAATATTTATTATTACAATGTATATCTTATCATGGCTGTTGATTTTTGTTTCGCTGAAAGAATTTATTAAAGGTATAATAATTAGAAAGAAAATAGAGAGATTGTATTAGTAAAGTGGGGTTGTCCTAAGTCTCCCAAGGGAAAACTTAGGACAATTGAGGAGTCACAAATTACGAACTTAAGTTTTCTGGCTTCTTTTAAATCCCACTTTTACTATTGGCTTTTCCTGATCTTGAATGAACTGCTTCAGGTAGTCAAAGACCATTTGTATCCTTTCATCATGATCCGTAAGTTTCTTTTCCCTCTGTTCAATTTTTAATAACAGATCTTTATGAGTTAGCATTATTTTACGCATCTTGGTATAGATGCGCATAATTTTAATATTTACGGCTATTGCCCTTTTGCTAACCAGTACTCCTGAAAGCATTGCTACTCCTTGTTTAGTAAAGGCCATCGGAACATATCTGATCCCTCCTCAACTTGAGGTGCCAATTTGGCTCCTCGAATTTTCAAATTCATCCTCAGTAAGCTCAAACATAAAATCATCAGGAAAGCGATCTATATTTCTGCGGACTGATCTTTTGAGTTGCTTTGTCTCTACTCCATATAACTCGGCAAGATCTGTATCAAGCATTACCTTATGTCCGCGTATTAAAAATATTTTACTAAGTACAATCTCATCAGGTATTCCTACTTCTTTACTCTTTGTCATTTTAAAGCTGGTTAAATATTCTTTAAACTTTGCAGAAATTAATGATATTGTCAAATTTAAATTATTCGCAAGCTGGAAGCTTGAAGTATAATAGCCACAAGTTACGCTGCGCTAAACTTGCGGCAGGAGGGGATCCGTCATAAATCATGTTGAAAGGTTTAATTTAAATTGAAGTCGCTTATATCAGACAAAGGACTTCGAGCGAAGAAGATTTTTGGCAGCATAGTTTATTCCTTTCTTTTCATATCTCAACAAAAAGCCCGATAAAACTACCGGGCTTTTCTAATATCTAAACTCTAACGTCTAATCTCTCAACTACGATCCACACGCCTCACAACCCTCCGGGTTATCAAGTGAGCAAGCCATATCACTGATATTCTTAGCGGCTAATTGTTCTTGCGTCACCTTTACTGTGTCTGCGGAGATGATTGGCTCGAGCGGCATTTCTGCTTGTTTTTCTACGGTGAACTTGATCGCGTCTACTGCTGCTTTGGTTCTGAGGTAGTACATACCGGTCTTCAAGCCTTTCTTCCATGCGTAGAAGTGCATAGAGGTAAGCTTTCCGAAATTCGGATCCTGAATGTGTACATTGAAACTCTGGCTCTGGCAGATATAAGCGCCTCTGTCGGCAGCCATATCGATCAACGTTTTTTGCTTGATCTCCCATACTGTTCTGTACAGGTCCTTGATGTGCTGTGGTATCTCTCCAATATTCTGAACTGATCCATTCGCTTCGATCAGCTTGTTCTTCATTTTATCATCCCACAAATTAAGCTTGATCAGGTCTTTCAATAAGTGTTTGTTCACCACTACGAACTCGCCCGACAATACTCTTCTTGTATAGATGTTGGAAGTATATGGTTCAAAACATTCGTTGTTACCAAGGATCTGTGAAGTGGAAGCTGTAGGCATTGGAGCCACCAATAAAGAGTTACGCACTCC
>DATMOV010000223.1:0-10956 GCA_035568055.1 Cytophagaceae bacterium | reverse complement strand
AAAACAAGGATCAGCCAGAATGGCTCAGACTTCATCTCTGACAAATGCCGATGAAGCTGCTTTCGAATTACATCCTAATCCTGTTTTCAACGAATTATTTTTAAATATTCCGGCAGGATTTATCGATGGCTCTGTAAAAATCATCAACATCCAGGGAATTGAAATGTTCAACAGCAATACAGTGAGCGATAAAGTCGATGTCTCTAATTTAGGTGCGGGCTTATATTCAATTGTGCTGATAAAGGATGATAAAATGATCAGCAAAAGATTTATTAAACAGTAGCTGATAAATTTCAAATTACAAAAGATCAAAAGAAGATGGTTGCGGAAAAATCAGCAACTATCTTCTTTTCTAATATCTAATGTCTAACATCTAATTTCCAATAATTCTAAAAACTCTAAATAAATAAAAATTATGAAAAAAATAATATTTACCCATCATGTAAAAGCGATTGCGCTTTCTGTGATGTTATTTATAAGCCCTACAATGATGCAGGCGCAAAAAGTAGTAGGCTACCTTGCTTCCTGGAATAATTTTCCAAACATCATCTATAACATTGATCTTACTAAGCTGACCAATATTAATATTGCCTTTGCCAATCCCGACTACTCTGGTGTTCTTGGAGGTATAGACCCTGGCTCTATTGCTACTGTTGTAAACGCAGCTCATGCTAAAAATGTAAAGGTGGCTATGTCTATTGGAGGAGCCAATGCATCCGGTGCGGTTTACAATGCATTATTAAACAACACCAATAGCATGAATAACTTTGTTAATAATCTCGTTCAATATGCAGTAAATAATAACCTCGATGGTATTGATGTTGATATTGAAGGCAATATCCTGGATGGAAACTCTGTTAACAGCACCCAGTATCAAAATTTTATTGCATCCTTAGGCTCAGCCTTACACGCCAGAAACAAAATCATGACTGCTGCACTTGGCACCTGGTTTGCAAATCAGGTTACCAACTACGCCGCTGCGCAATTTGACTGGATCAGTGTGATGTCTTATGATGCTTATGGCACCTGGACTGGCCCTGGCCCGCATTCACCTTATAGTTTAGCGGTAAACGATTTTAATTACTGGCACTCTACGAAAGGAGTACCTGCTTCAAAGCTAATGGTAGGAATGCCATTTTATGGTTATAGCTGGGGAAGCTATGGTACGAATAGCCTTACCTTTTCTACCATCGTGAATACTTATCCCGGAGCAGAAAATTCTGATCAGATTGGATCATCTCCTAACATGATCTCTTATAACGGCATTCCGACCATCAAACAGAAAACTACTTTTGCCATACAAAATGCAGGCGGTGTCATGATATGGGAACTTAGTCAGGATGCTACAGGATCTAAATCATTATTGCTGGCTATTGATCAGGTTATTCATAGCAGCAGTAACATTGTTGGCGTCACCAACTTAGGCGGTGCGTATTTTTTACAAAACAGATACAGTGGCTTATCCATGGATGTTCAAGCATGGAGCACTGCTGATGGAGGTAATATCGAACAATGGAGTTATAGTGGTGGAACCAATCAACAATTTAATTTCTCTCATTTAGGAAATGGCGTTTATGAAATTACTGCTGTTAACGGCGGTAAAGCACTTGATGTAGCAGGTGCAAGCACTGCAGACGGAGCAAATGTTCAGCAATGGGGTTATGGCGGCGGCTCTAACCAGCAATTTATAGTTACATCAACAGGTGATGGCTATTATAAATTAATCAGTAAGAATAGTAATAAGATCGTGGAGGTAGCGGGCTTTAGCACCGTCCCAGGCGGAAATGTTCAGCAGTGGTCAGACGTCGGGCAACAAACAGGCCAATGGAAATTAACTCCTGTAGTTTCTGGTTTCAGCACAACTATTCAGGCAGAAAATTACAACAATATGGCAGGAGTGCAAACAGAATCAACTACGGATGCAGGCGGCGGGCTTGACGTTGGCTGGATCGATGCCGGTGACTGGATGGAATATAATTCTATTAACTTTCCTACTTCAGGAACTTATACCGTACAATACAGAGTAGCGAGCCCAAATGGTGGGAAATTATCAATGGATCTGAATGCTGGCTCTATTCAACTTGGCGCAGCAAATATTCCTGCGACAGGCGGATGGCAGAACTGGACTACTATTACTCAGACTATCACTGTCAATGCAGGAACATATAACCTGGGCATCTATGCACAGACAGGCGGATGGAACATCAACTGGTTTACAATTACAAAACAAGGATCAGCCAGAATGGCTCAGACCTCATCTCTGACAAATGCCGATGAAGCTGCTTTCGAATTACATCCTAATCCTGTTTTCAACGAATTATTTTTAAATATACCAGCAGGATTCATTGATGGCTCTGTAAAAATCATCAACATCCAGGGAATTGAAATGTTCAACAGCAATACAGTGAGCGATAAAGTCGATGTCTCTAATTTAGGCGCTGGTTTATATTCAATTGTCTTGATGAAGGATGATAAGATGATCAGCAAACGGTTTATTAAACAATAGCTTTGATAAATTTCAAAGTGCAAATAAAAAAAGGTCGCCTGGGCGACCTTTTTTTATTTCTGACAATTCATTAATCCCTTATATAGCTTCACCCGAATAAATATATTTGACTAATAGCCTTTTAGCTATTGGCAATAGCGTTTCCTGAAAGGGATAATCCACTTTACTATCTACCAGATAAGTGGCTGGATTTGGCATTTTCTTATATTTTTTAATAAGATCAATTTTTATTGATTCAAAAGTTTCAAAAACACTTTTTGATACTGTTTCCAGAAAATGAGTATGGACGCCCCGATACTTTTCATCAGCGTTATGAAAAATGCTTATCTGATATTCAAAAACCTGGGTCTGCCGCTGGCCTGGCTTATAAATTAAAAGATAGCCCTCATCCGGATACAGCGGAGAAACGCCCACAGGGGAAATAGTAAGTTTATCCTCCACAAATTCATACAAGTCTTTTCCCTCAATAAGATGTTCTTTAAGTTTAGGCAGGGAATACATGAGAATTTCCTCTATATCCTGCATTACCTTATCATCATTAATAAGCTCATCATATATAATCTCCAGTTTCTCAAAATCAGCCTTGGAAATCTGTTTGGGGAAATTTTCTCTTAAAAGCTTCTTGTTTTCTTTGATGGAAAGAAGATTCTTATAATGAAATAAGAGATCTGAAAGATAAGGGTAGAGCTTCTTTTCATTGAAGTTTTCTTTCACGTATTGCAGATAGGCCAGGAGCAAATACTTTTTATATTCGAAATCCATCAAGCCCTCTGTGATCCAATTCTTATTAAGCTCTTTCATAAAATATCCCTCCGCTAGGTATTATACGCTAATAAAAAACGATTTGTTAAGCCTGAAAGGAATTAATGAACAAAACGTACTCTGACAGGTTAATACTTGAATTCCTGACAGGCTTACCGAAGATAACGAATAACTTTTAAGAAAAGTCTGAAATTTTGTCTGTAAATTCGCAGCCCCGTACAGGTGGCACAATAAGTGCAAAACCCGGTGTAATCAGTTTTTAATTAATCAATAATCATAAACTTCTAATAAAAATGGCAAAACTAAGTATTAAACCGTTAGCAGACAGGGTTCTTGTTGAACCAGCTCCTGCAGAACAAAAAACAGCTTCAGGTCTTATCATTCCTGATACAGCTAAAGAAAAACCTCAAAAAGGATCTATCATAGCCATCGGCACTGGCAAAAAAGATGAGCCTATGACTGTTAAAGTCGGAGACACTGTTCTTTATGGTAAATATTCAGGAACGGAGATTACTGTGGAAGGAAAAGAATATCTGATCATGCGTGAAGCGGATATCTTCGCTGTAATTTAAAGAAGCAATAAGTTATAAGTAGTATGCCCTAACGTTTACTTAGGTGGCTGCTAATGCCAGTATTTTTTACTTATAACTTAAAACGTATAACTTAAAACAATTTTTAACACTTAACATTAATAATAAAAATTATGGCAAAAAATATATTTTTCGACACCGACGCGCGTGAAAAGCTCAAGAGAGGTGTAGACGCTTTAGCTGATGCAGTGAAAGTAACATTAGGACCCAAAGGAAGAAATGTAATTCTTGATAAAAAATTCGGTGCTCCTACCGTTACAAAAGATGGTGTAACTGTCGCTAAAGACATAGAATTAAAAGACCCTATCGAAAACATGGGCGCTCAGTTAGTGAAAGAAGTTGCTTCTAAAACTGCTGACTCTGCCGGTGACGGAACAACAACTGCCACAGTTCTTACCCAGGCAATTTACAATGCCGGTATCAAGAATGTAGCTGCGGGCGCTAACCCGATGGATCTTAAAAGAGGTATCGACAAAGCTGTTCAGGCTGTTGTTGAAAACTTAAAAAAACAATCAAAGAAGATCAGCGGATCCAACGAAATCCAGCAAGTTGCCACTATCTCTGCAAACAACGATAAAGAGATCGGTAAAATGATCGCTGACGCGATGGAGAAAGTAGGTAAAGATGGTGTGATCACTGTAGAAGAAGCAAAGGGAACTGAAACAGAAGTAAAAACTGTAGAAGGAATGCAATTCGACAGAGGATACCTTTCTCCTTACTTCGTTACCAATGCCGAGAAAATGGAAGCTGAACTGGAGTCTCCTTATATCCTGATCTATGACAAGAAGATCTCTTCTATGAAAGAACTTCTTCCAATACTTGAGCAGGTAGCACAAACAGGAAGGCCATTATTGATCATCGCAGAAGATATCGATGGAGAAGCACTGGCTACCATTGTTGTTAATAAGATCAGAGGTGCCTTGAAGGTCGCAGCAGTAAAAGCTCCTGGCTTTGGCGACAGAAGAAAAGCGATGCTTGAAGATATCGCCGCTCTTACAGGCGGAACAGTGATCTCTGAAGAAGGTGGTTACAAGCTTGATAATGCTACTATCGATCTTCTTGGAACTGCCGAGAAAATCCATATCGACAAAGACAACACAACAATTGTTAACGGAAGCGGTAAAAAAGAAGATATTAAAAAACGTATCAACCAGATCAAGGCGCAGGTAGAAAACACTACTTCCGACTATGATAAAGAAAAGCTTCAGGAAAGACTTGCCAAATTATCCGGCGGAGTAGCTATCCTTTATATAGGAGCCGCTACAGAAGTTGAAATGAAAGAAAAGAAAGACAGAGTTGACGATGCGTTACACGCAACAAGAGCTGCTGTTGAAGAAGGCATAGTTCCAGGCGGTGGTGTTGCTCTTATCAGAGCTGCATTGGTATTGGATAAGCTAAAAGGAGAAAACGAAGATCAGAACACTGGTATCGCAATCATCAAAATAGCTATCGAAGCTCCGTTGAGAACGATCGTTGCCAATGCCGGACTTGAAGCTTCTGTTATTGTACAGAAAGTGAAAGAAGGCAAAGATGACTTCGGATATAATGCCCGTGAAGACAAATATGAGAACATGGTTGCCGCTGGTATTATTGATCCAACCAAGGTAACACGTCTTGCTCTTGAAAATGCAGCCTCTATCGCTGCGCTGTTGCTTACTACAGAATGTGTAGTTGCGGATATGCCAGAAGAAAAAGGTGCTTCTTCCATGCCTCCAATGGGCGGAGGAATGGGCGGAATGATGTAAGGTTCAATAAATTTTATCAATATAAATAACCCTGGCTCAATCGCCAGGGTTATTTTTTTATCCGATCACACTATTTTCCTCCAGAAAATAAAATTTCTCTATTTCGAAGTTTACGATAAAGCAATAATAACAAAGCAACTACATTCTAATGATCCCCGTTCTTCTCATAAAAAGAGTCCTGTCATCTCTTATGTAATAAAAGCATAAAGATTACAGGATAAAGCATGAATCTTTATAGTTCATTTTTTTGTTTTTACATCGAAGCGTCCGAATTTTGTAATAAGGAAGTTTTATTAATAAAATATGGTACATCAGGATATTACTACTACCTGGGTTTTCGAACACTATTTAATTTATCTCTATATATGCATTGCTGATTGTGATTGCATCGTTTCTGATAAAGAACTGGATAACATAAGACTTAACGCCTTCAAAGCGCTGAACCCCGAAAGAGCTTCACTACTGATCAAAGAAGTTTATATCGAATACCGTTCTCATACTCCCGAAGAAAAAAGAAATTATATTAAGGAGAACGCGGCGAAGTACCTTCGTACAGAATCAATAAGAACCAAAGTAATAGAAGACCTCCATCATCTTACCAATACCGACGAAGCAAGTGAAGAACAAATCATGTTCCGGTATATCAGGAAGGTGATTAATAATAGCAAGTAGTGGACGACTGAGTTTGACAGTAAACAATTGACAAAAAACTCCCACTGAATATGTTGATAGTAGATTTCTGCCAATAACAAAAAAATCAATTCATTTTTTATAAATACCCCCAATAATCATCCCGCTTATTCCTCCCAACAGAATATTTTTGCAGCATTCATTCACCAAAAGAGTTACGGTAATATTCTGTGAAGCAAAATGATCCATACCCAGGTATGCCGCAATGAGAAAGCCTATCAGCATACCAATAAATAAACCTTCGTTTTTTCCTTCCTTTTCTGAGATAATCAGCACGTATGCTATTAAAGATGCAAAGGCCAATTCACTTATAAAGTTAAGTGGCAGATATGGTGAAGTCCTCATGACACAGCCAAGCTGGGCAATATACATTTGTTTAAAAAGCAGCTCGACCCACAACCATTCAAAGACTAATTGAAAGATTGAAGCAGCCAGCACCGCCAGAAAAAACCTTTTATAGTTTGCCATTTTAAGTTTCTTATATAGAAAGATAAGAAGAGAAGAAATAAGGAGCAAACATCCGATAAACTATACAGTCTGCCTCAAAAATAAACAATAGATAAAATAATCAGATTATTTGCATCTATAGAACAAAAAACCGTTCAGGGAACTGGTTTTAAATTGTTATTATATAAATTCGAGCCTGCACTAAAATTTAGATTACAGTCATTAGATGACTATATAGTATCTATCAGGCAGCATAATAATATAGTCATCCGATGACTACTACTATTGTTCGTTAGGATTACTTTTTCTGTGAGTCATCGGAGACGGGGCGAACGTCATCCGACGACTCACCTGTAAACTTGGAATTACGCAGAGCTTTATACAGTCATCGGATGACTGGCTGACTATTTAAATAATACATGTTGCATCTCTTTCAGTTTCTTAAGTGACGCGCCTGTTCCTTTTATCACGGACAACAAGTTGTTATCAGAAACCTGAACTTTAAGTTTGGTTTTCATAGCTATCCTTTTGTCAAGTCCTCTTAAAACACTTCCTCCGCCAGTAATGAAAATTCCTTTCTTATATATATCACCGGCGAGTTCCGGGGGACAAGTTTCCAATGTCTTAATAACCGCTTCTTCAATCATTGACAATGATTTGTCAATGGCATGAGCGATCTCTGTATAACTTATTCTGATTTCTTTGGGAAGTCCTGTCATAAGGTCACGTCCGACAACATCCATTTCCGGACCATCTTCAAGTTCCCTCAGAGCTGAACCAATTTGTATTTTAATTCTTTCCGCTGTCCTCTCTCCTATCAACAAATTATGTTGTCTTCTCATATAGCTGAGAATATCTTTATTCAAGGCATCGCCGGCAACTTTTAGAGACTGGTTGCAAACTATTCCTGAAAGAGCGATGATAGCGATTTCGGTTGTCCCACCTCCTATGTCAATGACCATAGAACCGGAAGGTTCTTCGATGTCAATTCCTATGCCCATAGCGGCGGCCAGCGGTTCGTGGATCAGGTATAATTCCTTGGCACCTGCATGCTCTGCGGAATCGCGGACTGCACGTTTTTCGACTTCAGTGGATCCATATGGAATACTGATAACCATTCTATGTGCTGTATTAAATACAGAATTTCTTCCCTTGGTAATCATTCCGATCATGCCTCTTATCATTTGCTCGGCGGCATGGAAATTGGAGATCACACCATCTTTTAAAGGCCTGATGGTTTTAATATTTTCAGAAGTCTTCTCATGCATTTCGAGCGCTTTCTTACCTATTGCCAGCATTTCGCCGGTAACACTATGTACCGCGATAATGGATGGCTCATTGAGCACAATCTGGTCATTATGCATAATCAATGTATTAGCAGTACCAAGATCTATAGCGATCCCGTTTTTAAATAAGTTAAATAGTCCCATTCCTGATTTTTTATTTTTCTGGTTCGATGACTAGCGTAACATGAGAGGGTGGGAAAAAAGTTCACTATAACATAATACCTGACAGGTTTTTAAAAAACCTGTCAGGTATTATGTTATTTAACTCCGTGCATCCATTTTTTCAAAATGGGTACTAAAAAGAGAAGGGCGAATCCTGTGCCAATGGAGATATAAGCTATCCATTCAAAAACACCTGTATATACAAACAAGCTCTCAGCAGCAAGCGGCTGTTTTCCTTCCTCTGAAGGTAAAGATGTGAGCTTCGATATTTCCGAACCTATCAATCCTGCAAATGAAGATGAAAGTAGCCAGACACCCATTACAAAAGCTACAATTCTGCCAGGGGCCATTTTTGTGACGAGCGATAATCCAATTGGAGAAATGCATAATTCACCGGTGGTATGAAGTAAGTATGCAAGAATCAAGAATATCATCGGCACCAGACCGTTGCTTCCGGCAAACTTTGCTCCTACAACAAGAATCGCAAAGCCAAGTCCAAGTTGCATAAGACTGATTCCAAACTTAAATGGCGCTGAAGGATCCCTGTCTTTTTTACCCAGCCAAACCCATAACAATGCAAATAAAGGTGCGAGATGTATTATGAAGAATGGATTGACAGATTGAAAAAGACTTGTGGGAATACCACTTTTAAAAATGGACAATGTACGATCAACATTTCTCTCCGTAAATAATGTAATGGCACTACCGGCAAGCTCGAAGAAAGTCCAGAACATAATGGTGAAAAGGAAAAGTACAAGTATTACCCATAATCTTTCTCTTTGAATTTTTTCTTCTTTAAAACTTAGATATAGGAGATAGATAACCACGGAAGATCCTACCACCAAAAGAATTTTACTGGAGATCTCATTCTGATTTACCAGTAATGCTAAAAGCGGTACAGAGAGAAATGCTCCAATATAAATTAACACTTTGGGACTTAAGCCGGCGAATATTTTTTTGTTAATAAATTCAGGATTCGGAGGAAGGCCTTTATCTTCATATAGATTTTTCCAATTGCCGTAAGAGAATATAAGAAGCCCGACGATCATGCCTATTCCCGCGATACCAAACCCATAGTGCCAGCCAAACTCTTCACCGATGGCACCGCATGTAAGAGGAGTAAGAAAAGCACCGATATTAATGCCCATATAAAAAAGTGTGAATGCCCCATCTCTCCTCCTATCCCCTTCGGAATAAAGCTTGCCAACCAGCGTTGAAATATTTGGTTTGAAACAACCATTGCCAATAATCAGAAAACCAAGGGCGACAAAAAATATTGCTTCGTGTTGAAAAGCCATCGCGAAATGCCCGATAGCCATTAATATCGCTCCGAGCATAATCGCGTTTCTGGAACCAAGAAATCTGTCAGCGATAATTCCACCTAGCACAGGGGTAGCATAGACAAGGGATACATAAGCGCCGTAAATTCCGTATGACATCGCATCGCTATAGAATAGTGCTTTTGTCATATATAAGATCAGCAAAGCCCGCATTCCATAATAGCTGAACCTCTCCCATAACTCGGTAAAAAAAAGAACGAAGAGCGCTTTGGGGTGCTCCTTGCGCTGAAAATAAATTACGATGGTTACTATTACAGCAACATATGCCCAGGCTATGAGCATGATGTTAATGGACAACGGCAAATTTGGAAACATAGAAGATTCAGCTTGTTATTTAAAACAATATCCGTTATTCTTTTTAGAGATGCAAAAATCAGGAGGATAACAATGCCTCATTCGTACAAATTCATTTAGAGAAAGGATAACTTCGTTAACTATCACGATGTCTTTTTATAATTCGTCACAGCCCAGCTATTAAGTACTATACCAATTAAGAAAATTACGCAAAATTGATACCATACGTCAGGAATTCCACTGCCTTTAATCACGATCATCCGCATCACCTCAATAAAATAAGTGGTGGGAATTAAATGGGCGATCGTTCTTGCCCAGTCAGGCATGCTGTCAACAGGAGTAAACAGTCCGCTCATCAGGTTAAAGATCATGATAAAGAAAAAGATCAGTGATATTGCCTGTTGCTGCGTAGTACAATAGGTTGATATCAGCAATCCGAACCCTAAGAGCGCGAACATATAATCAATAGCAAACAAGTAGAGCAATAAAATATTTCCTAATGGGATAATGCCATAGACAAATCTTCCGATCAGTAAACCAATGGTAAATACCGCTAAACCCAGTACAGCAAAAGGAATAAGCTTCCCTAAAATGAAATGGTGTTTTTTTATAGGAGTAACATTGATCTGCTCAATCGTTCCCATTTCTTTTTCTTTAACAATGTTCAGGGATGAGGTCATGCCTCCAATGGAAGTCAGCAGGTTTACAAGGATGCCCGGAACCATTAAAATAAAATAAATCATCAGTGGATTATACCAAAAGGAAGTCGCTACATCTATGATCGGAGATGAAAGGCTTCGTCCGGGCTGCTGCCACTGCAATTGAATATCATTATTAAAATCACCGATAATACTGGCCAGGTATGCTCCACCGAGACCAGCCTTTACACCGTTAATGGCATCGACAGCAATGAAAAGTTTTTGTGTGCCGCCACGAATAAGATCTTCCTCAAACCGTTCCGGGATTTCAAGTATAACATCAGTTTCATCATTTTCTATCAGATGAAATGCTTCCTGGTAAGAAGCCACATTGGCTGAAAGCCTGAAATAACCGGAAGAAAGAATTTTCGATCTCAGCTTTTGAGAATAGGAAGACTGGTCATGATCAACAAAAGTGATATTTATATTTTTTATT
>DATMOV010000222.1:0-7889 GCA_035568055.1 Cytophagaceae bacterium | reverse complement strand
GAACTAGGATTGAATGGAGTGGGAACACACATCTCCGAGGGTATTGACGGGAAAATATTCTAATTACTTATACTGATTAAGGCAGCAATACCCTAAATCCTCATTCCTAACCCCTAACTCCTAATTAAAAAGTCTTTTAATCGACACCAGCCTATGGGAATAAACTCTTTTCTCAAGATTAAGAATTCCTTTCGCGTCAAAGTGGTCTATTCTTACTTCACCTGATGCATGGATGATCTGGCCGCTTTGGGTGATGATTCCTACATGGCTGATCTTACCGGCATCGTCTGAGAAAAAAGCCATGTCTCCTCCTCTGCTGCCGGAAAAAGGCACATCTATTCCGCATTCGGCCTGCTGCCATGCATCGCGCGGAAGATTATATCCGCAGAATTTAAATGTCTGCTGTACAAAACCTGAACAATCTATTCCAAAATGTCCTTTCCCTCCCCATAGATAGGGTGCTCCCAGATAATAATGCGCTACAGCTTCCAGATGCTTTGGGTCATTGGTACGTTTGGCATATATAATTTCACCCTGATAAGTGAGCACTTCTCCTTCTAAAGTTACAGTCCCATTTTTATAAAATGGCAGGTTGCTGCCCATCAGGATCGGAATAAATCGCTTATCACTTTGCAGCAGGCCGATCAGGCCTTTAGAAAGTGGTGACTCATAAGTTAAAATGAGGTCGTAATATTGTCTGGAAATCCTTCTGAATTGTTTGGTGTCGATCCAGCCTGAATAGTTATCTGAAGTAATCGTGATCCTGATCCATTTTTTATCCGGGGAAGTTTCTTCGATCACGAATACATCTCCAAAAAGAAGTTGGGTGCCTAATTCAGCATGTTCTGCAGGCTCCAGCCTCACCGGCACTATACTGAGATGGCAGATGCCATAATTGCTTTCACGTCCCGGGCTTCCCGGCTCCTGTTCATTGGTCATTTAAAGTCAAATATTAAAGTTGGCAGTTAGCAGTTGGCAATTGACAAATCAATATTTGCCGGTTGCCAATTGATTTATTTATTTAAAACCCCTATCCATCTCCCGCTTCACATCTTTAGATTTAATATCTTCCCTTTTATCGAAAAGTTTTTTTCCTTTTCCGAGAGCAATTTCAAGTTTGGCAAAACCTCTTTCGTTGATGAAAAGTTTAACAGGGATCACTGTAAGCCCTTTATCTTTCAGGCTTATAACCAGTTTTTTGATTTCTCTCTTCTTCAACAAAAGCTTTCTTTCGCGCAGCGGGTCATGGTTATAATGCGTGCCCTCATTATACTTGGAAATATGCATGTTTTTAATATAAAGCTCATCATCCTGTACAAAGCAATAAGCCTCCTGAAGATTCACATTCGACTGCCTGATAGATTTTATCTCTGTACCGGTAAGTACCAGCCCAGCTATATAAGTATCTATAAAATGGTACTCGAAACCTGCCTTCTTATTTTTTATCTGTACGTTCTTTTCTATTTTTTGCTTCGCCATTTTGGTGCTCAGTGCTTAGTGCTCAGTGCCTGGGACTGTCGTTACTGTCTTTTTACTTTAAACTTTCCACCTTAGTTAAGCTTCTTTCAAATCTTCATTCTCGGATCCGGGCCAACGCTCTGCCCGCTGAATTCACCTTTCAGGTATTTATAATGTGCAGCCATCGCGATCATTGCAGCATTATCTGTACAATATTCAAATTTAGGAATATAAACTGTCCAGCCATGTTTTTGTGCTTCCCCATGCAAAGTTTTTCTTAATCCTGTATTTGCAGATACACCTCCGGCAATGGCTATTTCTTTGATTCCAGTTTCTTTAGCGGCTTTTCTAAGCTTTTTCATCAGTATCCCAATTAAAGTATATTGAATGCTTGCGCAGATATTATTCAGGTTATTTTTTATAAAATCCGGGTCAGCCCTGGTTTTATCTCTCAGAAAATACAGTATAGCAGTTTTTATTCCACTGAAAGAATAATTAAGGTTTGGTGTATCGACATCCGGAAAATGATACGCTTGCGGATTTCCTTCCGCCGCATATTTATCAATCAAAGGCCCACCAGGGTATGGCAGTCCGAGCATCTTCGCTGATTTATCAAATGCCTCGCCAACAGCATCGTCCTGCGTTTCACCGATTACCTGCATATCGAGGTAATCGTTCACTTTTACGATCTGCGTATGCCCTCCGCTTACCGTAAGGCAAAGAAAAGGAAACCGGGGTTTGGGATCATCAATAAAATGAGCCAGGATATGCGCCTGCATGTGGTTGATGCCAATAATGGGAATGTTGAGTCCTAATGCAAAAGCTTTGGCAAAAGATATTCCTACCAATAATGAACCCAAAAGACCTGGTCCCTGAGTAAAAGCTACTGCATTTAGGCAATTTTTGGGTATCTTTGATTCATTCAGGGCTTGCGCAATAACGGGAATAATATTGAGCTGATGCGCTCTGGAAGCTAATTCAGGAACTATTCCACCATATTTTTGGTGTATCTCCTGTGTAGCGATAACATTGGCAAGTATCTTGCCGTTTTGAATAATCGCGGCAGCAGTTTCATCACATGATGACTCAATGGCCAGAATTGTAACATCCATAATCTTTGCAACAAATAAAGAAAATAATAACTAATATCATCAAGAGAATAATCAAAATTATTCTCTCAGTGACAATATTATGCTTTCTTTTGCTTGCAGCAGCTAGTATTGCGCTTCAGTTTCCTTCAGTTCAAACCAAAGCTGCCCATGAGGTTACCGATTATCTGAGCGAAAAATTAAAATTCCCTGTGCATCTCGACCGGGTTGATATAAACTGGTTTGATGTTTTGGTCTTGGAAGGCGTGAGCATAAAAGATCCGCAGGGCGGACAAATGATCTATGTCGGCGAGCTTGAAGTGGATTTTAGGATCACTTCTCTGCATAAGGCAAAATTCAATATCGATAAAGCGACACTCAGAAATGGGTCTGTAAATCTTATCCGCTATGCTCCTGAATGGAAAATCAATATGAACGAATTTATTGATGTCATTAAAACGTTGTCGGCAGGTGATACGACCAAACAAAAACCTTCCCCGTTTAAAATCGATAAAATCAGTATCGAAAATATGGCTTTCAGCTATAATGATAACAGGGAGCCTTTAGATCGCGCCGGCTTTGATCACAATCACTTCGGGTTTGACAGCGTCTATGCGGATGTTACGGATCTGTTGGCTGTTACGGATACCTTCCGGATCAATGTAAAAAATCTCAGGACAAAAGAATCCCACATACAACTAAGGGTCCATAAGATAAATACTTTGTACACCATCACACCGAAGCGGATGAGCTTTGAAAATCTTTATGCGTCAGTTGGCCGGACTATCGTTGAAGATCATCTTGAATTCAATTATGACAGCATTCTTTCAATGACCGAATTTAATACCCAGGTAAGGGTCATATCACATATTAAAAATTCCACAGCGAATTTTCAGGACATCGCCTGGTTCGCTCCGGCTCTTAAACCATATTTTGAAATGGCGAAAGTTTCGGGCGATTTCGATGGCACCGTTACCCGTTTCGATGTAAATAACCTTAATCTTAAGTTTGGAAAAGGGAGCAACATAAAAGGCAAAGCGAGTTTCGATGGCCTGCCCAACCTTGACGAAACATTTATAGAATTTCGCTTTAATAATACTAATATTTACGCGGCTGACCTTAAACAATACCTCGATGATAATTCATACTCAGTAGTCAACAAATTTGGAAAAATGACAGGTAACGGAGAATATATCGGGTTCTTCAATGACTTTGTAGCTAAAGGGAATTTCAATACGGACCTCGGTAAAATTATTTCGGACATTAACTTAAAGGTCAATAATAAAAAATCGATTTACAAAGGCCACCTGATCACCCAGTCTTTTAACCTGGGTAAACTGGTCAACCATCCTGATAAGATTCAATTGCTGGATATGGATGGCAATATACAAGGTGAAGGATTTGACCTCAATGATGCCGAATTGAAACTGAAAGCAAAAATCGACAGAATAGGAATTAACAATTATAATTACAGAAATATAGTTACCAATGCCGAACTCAGCAAAAGTCTTTTCAATGGGGAAATCTTTGTAAAAGATACCAACCTGCATTTTACAGCGCAGGGCAAAGTAGATCTGAGAGAAAATGTAAACGAATTTAAAATCAAAGCGAATTTTGAAAGAGTTAACCTCAAGCCTCTTCACCTTAGCAGCGTTGAAACCCTCTTGCGAACCAATGTTGATCTGAACTTTAAAGGTATAAAGCCGGATGATATTGTCGGGGACCTGAGATTTACTAATACCTATCTCTTATACAAAGACAACAAAGAAATTTTTATCGACTTCCTTCATGCCGAAAGTAAAAAAATTGGTGGCCAGAGAAACTTTAATATCAACTCTGATCTGCTATCGTTGAATATGATTGGAAATTTTGAATTCACACAATTGGCACAAGACGCAGAAAGATTATACAATGAATATGCAATGGCTCTGAAGAATGATGAAAAAAGTCTTGACGCTTATTATATTCAAAAAAGAAAAGGCAACAAAACACATAATAAATACAATATAGATTTTGACCTCAGCCTGAAGAACATTAATTCACTTGTGTCCATCTATGTGCCGGATCTGTATTTGTCAAGAAATGGCACAATACAAGGTCATTTTTCTGAAGGCTATACCAGCATTCTTACTGCAAGAGGAAAGATCGATACTGTTATTTATAAAGGAGATGAGGTCTTTGATTCTCAAATAGAGCTTTCCGCTTCCAAATTGTCGGATAGCTCAAGTATTCTGGGCATAGCATACATTACTTCCGGAAGTCAGAAAATAAAATCGCTTCCCGAGACCAGCAACTTTTCATTTGAAGCCCTCTGGGCTGACAATAAAATAAATTTTACCACGGGTATGGCTCAGAAGAGCAGCAAAAATAATGGAAATATTAAAGGGACGCTTTCATTCCTTCCGGAAAAAGAAGAACTCGTTCTGCATAATTCAAAATTCAACCTGCTGAATAAAACCTGGAATATCTCTGAAGACAACAAAATAATATTTGCACATAATGAAATTACGTTTAATAATTTCACAGTCTCCAATGCCAGCCAGGTTATTTCTATCAATGGAACTATATCCGACAATGCGGATAGAGAAGCAATACTTAAGGTGAGAGATTTTCAGATAGAAAGCATTAACCCCCTGCTTTCAGAAACTAAGCTGAATGGCACACTTAATGGTGATATCGTATTTAAAGATCTTTACAAGGACCTTAACATGGGTGGAAAAATAAAACTTGATAAATTTCTTATAAACAACTTCCTTATCGGCGATGTCGAAGGCACAAGCGATTATGACGTAAAGCAAAAAAGGCTCAATGTAAATGTAGAAGTACACAGGCTTGAGAAAGTTATTATCAACCTTACAGGCTATATGAAAGCGAGCGAAACAGGAAAGAATGAAGATCTTAACTTTCTCGCTACCCTTAATCAGGCGGATATAGAAATTCTTTCTCCCATGTTTACCGGAATGTTGTCTGATCTTTCCGGAAAAGCGACCGGCGAGCTGAAGATCACAGGCACCATAGAAAATCCATTTATCACAGGTAAAGGTTTTGTCCAGGATGGCAGATTAAAAGTAGATTACCTTGGCACGACTTACCATTTTGAAGACAATATCTATCTGGAGCAAAATCTTATCGGATTCAAAAAACTGAATCTCCGTGATGAACAGGGAAACAAAGCCGTTATAGACGGCGGCCTCTATCATGACAGCTTTAAAAATTTTGTGGTCAATATAAAAGGATATATGGACCACTTTCAGGTGCTGAACACAACTGAAAAAGACAATGACTTGTTTTACGGAGAAGCTATAATCACAGGTGATATGGAGATGCTTGGCTCTTTCGATGATTTGCAGATCAACGCAAATGCTACTTCGAACAAAGGAACAAAAGTTTACATCCCATTGAATACCTCTTCTTCTCTGGAGCAGCAAAACTACATCACATTCAAAAAAGTGGAGGAGGATAAAAATAAAAAAACGAAAGACAATATTGACCTCTCCGGGATCAAGCTTAATTTTAACTTTGATATCACTCCAGACGCTTACGCTGAAATTATTTTTGACAAACGTACAGGAGATATCATCAGAGGTAATGGATATGGAAACCTGAAATTCAATATTGATACACGTGGTGATTTTTCGATGTTCGGCAATTATACGATCACTAAGGGATGGTACAACTTTACGCTGCTGGGACTCATCAATAAAGAATTCAACATTCAACCCAACAGCAAAATCTCGTGGATATCCGGCGACCCTTATGAAGGTGTACTGGATATGAGCGCCGTATATAAAGAAAATGTTTCCCTCAAACCACTTACACCTGACACGCTGGAACAAAAAAAACTGACCGGCAAATATCCGGTGAATGTATTGCTCGACCTGCAAGGAAATCTTTCAAACCCACAGATAACATTGGGCATTGATATTTTAAAATACCCGGCAAATGCAAGCGCCATCGTGACAGAATTTATGTCCAAAATAAAATCCAATGACCAGGAAATGAATAAGCAGGTGTTCAGCCTGCTTGTATTAAGAAAATTTTCCGGAGACAATACCTTTTCCGGAGTTTCGGGCAGCGGCAGTGGTACAACAAATGTTAGTGAGCTGCTCTCGAACCAGCTCAGCAACTGGCTTTCGCAGGTAGATGAAAATCTACAGATCGACATAGATTTAAATAGCCTTGACAAAACAGCGCTAAATACATTTCAGCTTCGTCTCTCTTATACCATGCTGGACGGCAGGTTAAGAATTTCCAGGGACCAGGGAGGATTCCAGAACTACCAAAGCACCAACCAGGCGAGCAACATTACTAATATTGCCGGCGAATGGACGATAGAATACCTGCTGAGCCAGGACGGTAAATTCAGGCTCAAATTATATAATAAGAATAACACCAATCCATTACTTGCAAGCATTGTAAATACCAATAGCTCCTCGGCAGGATTCAGTATCCTGCATACCGAAAGCTTTAGCAGCCTGAAGGAACTCTTCCACAGAAAGAAAGAAGTGGTTCAGGATACTACGGAAACAGACGCAATCAAAGAGCTGGAGGATAAACAGAAAAAACAAAAAGAAGAGGAGCAGAACAAAGGCCCTCAAAGTAATAACCAGAATAAGTTGAATGCCGCACCAAACACCCGGCGAAAAGAGACAGAACAATAAAAAATGCATCAACTATTTTTTTAGCTCAGAGAAATTAAGCCCGTGTAAAAATCAACAGAGCAATTTGAATAAGATTTATTATTATGAAAAAATATCTGTTTATACTGATTATTATTTCTGATCTTTTTTCAAAGACTTTTGCGCAAAGCGATAGCTCAAAGCTCATAAAAAAAAGATTCATTCCACTTATGGTAGGTGGTAATGCTACCTATGTAGCCAGCCTTATTTATTTAAGTCAGGCCTGGTATAAAAATGAACCCAGAACCCATTTTCATTTTTTTAACGACAATGCTGAATGGCTTCAGATGGACAAGACCGGACACTTCACCGCATCCTTTCATGAAAGTGTGTTTTTTGTGGAGGCTTTCAAATGGACAGGGGTTTCTAAAAAAAGAGCCATCCTCATTGGCAGTTTTGCAGGACTGCTTTACCAGACCCCTATTGAAATTTTCGATGGATTTTCATCAGCTTACGGAGCTTCCTGGGGCGATGAACTTGCTAATGCCGGTGGTTCGCTGCTGGTGCTTGGGCAATATCTTCTTTGGGATCAGATCAGGTTCCAGCCTAAGTTTTCATTTCACCGTACCGGGTTTCCGGCATTAGGGCCTAAACCTAATATACTGGGTTCAAATACCGGTCAGCAGATTTTTAAAGACTATAACGGACAAACTTATTGGATGTC
>DATMOV010000221.1:0-8724 GCA_035568055.1 Cytophagaceae bacterium | reverse complement strand
CCTCGTATTATACGGTAATCCCCGATACCACCGTAGTATTAACAAACAGCAGCCCTAAGTATAATAACTTTCCTCCTATATTTATATGTGCCAATGAGCAGATAGCCTTTGACCATGCATCCACAGACCCTGACGGTGATTCACTTGCGTATGAATTATGCACGCCATATCTGGGTGCAGATGATATAAATCCTTATCCTGTTCCCGCACATTCGCCACCTTATGCTTTTGTCACCTACAATCCCGGATTTAATGCCAATAATCCTTTAGGCTTCGATACTGCCACAGGTGCGCCATTAACAATAAATCCCCGGACGGGATTCCTTACAGGAAAACCTAATCAGATAGGCCAGTTCGTAGTGGGTGTATGTGTTTCAGAATACCGGAAGGGCGTTTTACTTTCCGTGAATAAAAGAGATTTTCAATTCAACGTAACAAACTGCCCGCCCATTTCTGTGGCAGCTCTTCCTTCTAATATTAAAGAATGCGGCTATACAATAAGTTTCCAGAATCAAAGTGTCAATGCTTTTAATAATTTCTGGGATTTTGGTGATCCTACTACCCTGGCAGATACTTCTCTTGCATTTTCACCCACATATACATACCCGGATACCGGAAATTATACTGTAACCCTCATTGTGAACAAAGGCCTTATTTGCGCCGATACCGCTACCTCTATAGCTCATATTTATCATTCCATTGATGGAGCAGATTTCACCGCCAACAATGCATGTGCTGGAACATCCATACAGTTCAAAGATATTTCTGTGCTTACAGAAGGACCCGAAGTAAAAAGATTCTGGGATTTCGGCGATGGCAGCTCCGATACCATTATGAATCCGTTTCACACATACTTCCTCGCGAAAGATTATATCATTACCCTTGTCGCCTACAATAAAAATGGCTGCACGGACACTGCCAGAAAAACCATTACTATTTATCCTCTTCCTTTACCGGATGCCGGAAGCGATACCACTGTTTGCAATGGCGTAATATTTCAGCTTCATGGAAGCGGAGGACCAGCTTATTTATGGAACAATGCTTCAGAGCTCAACTGTGCTTTCTGCAGCAATCCTTTTGCCAACCCTCTTCAGTCTAAATACTACACGCTCTCTGTCACCACCGCTTTTGGATGCACAGCCAAAGATTCTGTACATATATTTGTTTTGCCTGTAATTATTCCAACCGGTACTTTCACTTACAAAGGCCGTTGCTATTCAGAGCCTGTGCTCTTTTGGGGGGAGGCAAATAATTTTGACTTTTTCTGCAGAAAAAATATTAAATGGCAATGGGATTTTGGCGATGGCTCTTTTAGCTCAGAGCAAAATCCAATACACAAATATGCAGGTACGGGCCCATATACGGTGACATTAAAAGTAAGCGATGATTCTCCTGTCTTCCAGCAAACCTTTTCTATTCTCCCTCCCGACTCATGCCTCAAGAACATTTTTGTTCCTAATACTTTTACTCCCAATGGAGATAACATGAACGATATTGCCTATCTGCGAACCATCAATTCTAAAAAAATACTTTTCAGAATATATAACAGGTGGGGAGAAGAAGTTTTCAGAACTGAAGATCTGCACATGGGCTGGGATGGCACCTACAAAGGAGAAAAGCTAACACCCCAGGTTTTTGTTTTTCAGGCAGATGTTACTTTCTATGATGACAGCCATGAAGTAAAAAAAGGAAATTTAACCCTGATCGAATAATGTGAGAAAGAACTTACTCCTCATATTGTCACTGATTATTTCCGTAAAAGTTCACGGACAGGACTTCCATTTTTCTCAGTTCAACAATTCCCCGCTTAATATCAACCCTGCCCTCACTGGCATCTATGACTTTGGTCACTGGGGCAATGATATGCGCTTTGTCGGAAATTATCGCGATCAGTGGAGGAGTATCCCCAGCGCTTACATTTCCACACCCACTCCTTTTAAGACCAATAGTTTTTCTACAGACATGAAAATAAGAAGCATAAGGTTTCTTGACAAAGATTTCATTGGAGTGGGCGCATCGTTTTACAATGATAAATCCGGCGACCTGGACTTTAAAACACAGCAGGTAAATTTTTCACTTTCTTATAGCAAGCGCTTAAATTATCACGGAGATAAATATCTGACGCTGGGAGTGATGGAAGGATATTCCAAACGAAGCATCGATTATACGAACGCGATTTTTGATAATCAATGGACCGGCACACAATTCGATCCTTCAAAGGCAACGGGAGAATCGTTTCCGGGAAAAAGCTATAGCTATGCCGATTTTTCAGCAGGCGCTGTGTATAGTTATATTCCTGTTAAAAAAATAAATTTTATTGGCGGCTTTGCCATCATGCACTTAAACAGGCCTCATCAAAATTTTCTGGCGGAGAAAGCAGGCAGCAATCAAAGCTTCAGGGTAGTATTGTATCAAACTTTTGTTGCGCATGCCAATGCCAGAATCCCTTTGAAAGATGGAAAATTGATTTTACCGTATTTTCTGTTTTTGAAACAAGGCCCTGCGAGTGAATTTAATTCTACGACTTATTTCCAACTCCAACCCGCCAATAAAGATAAGCTCAATTATCAGTTTGGCATAGGCTACAGGATCGTTGGGAATTTTCAGAAAACAGCTGCCAGTGACGCGTTGATCACCGCGCTTAAGCTCATCTATAATAATTTCAACTTCACTTTCAGTTACGATGCAAACACTTCCAGCCTTAAAACAGCCACGAAATCCATCGGCGGATTTGAGATTTCTCTGATATATTACGAGAAGCTATTCAATCCTAAAAAGTACAGAGACATCAAAGCCAGGCCGGAATGCCCAAGGTATGATGAGTTTAGAGATTTTCCTGTTTGGTAGGAAAGTGTTAAGGTGTTAAAGTATTCAAGTGTTAAGATTAGCATTATTAACTTTTCTTTCTATCCCGGACTGAGCATTTTATTGAGAAATTATTTTAACAGAAAATCATTCTGCTTAACAAATTTTGTAATTCCAGGGAAAGAAACGGCCATACCTGCAAGACAACAAAATGTTTATTATAGGTACAGAAATTTATCAACAACTTTAAACAATTCAGGCGTGTATAAGTTAATAATATAGATTATTTCATATTCCCAAATTCTCAAACCACATTTGCGAAAAAGATAATATGATTATTACCATGACAAATAAATGTGATTTAAAAGATCTTTCCCTCCAGCTATACGGAAAAGAAGTCGAAATCACTTTGGCGGAAAATTCCGCTTCACAAAAAAAATTTAACACCACTACTTTAAAAGGAATATTACATGCCCGTTTATGGGGTGATAAAATGACTGATGAAAAAAGAATAAATACTGTTATTGCTCTATTGCTCCGACAAGGAGATAGAGTAATGGAAATACCTTGTAAGGATATTGAATTCTTAAAATAATATACAGATGACTAAATTTATGGATAAACTGGATCTACAAATAAGATTGAATCTGGCTGTAAAAAATCTGCTTGCCATTATAATTAATAATTTTGGTAAAATTCCAATCAATAATAAACTTGAAGAATGGTATAAATTAAGTGGGGAGGAATTTTTTGAAGAATTAAGATCTGCAGGAATCTTAATAGACAATGGATCCGATAAAACCTATCTGATGGTGAGATTTGAGGAACAGAAAAAGCGGATAGTATTTATAGAAAACGAACTTGACCGTCACGATAAAATCGTTGCCGATAATAAAAGCAGGATTTAAATCCATACAACAAGACTCCTCCCGGCAGGCTTGTTGGGGCTATTGGTAATTATAGAGTTGTTAATTTTTCTTTATAATGCCCAAGACTGCTTGCTTTATGTCACCTGAACGGAGTCGAAGGATGACAATAGAAAATGTATCAGGAAACGGAGCTTATCATACCAAATTATTCTCCATCGCAAACTTCACCAATTCCACAGCATTTTTTACCTTGAGCTTCTTCATCATATTAGAGCGGTGAACTTCTATGGTACGGATGCTTATGGAAAGGCTGTCGGCGATCTCGCGATTGCTGCGGCCCTGGACAATAAGCTTGAGAATGCCATTCTCCCTGCGTGTAAGTCCGCTTTCAGAATCATCCTCTCCAACCCTGGTTCCTTCTTTTTTTATCCGGTGTAAATAACCTGTCGCAAGAATATTGGAAATGGAGGTGCTGAAATATTTCTCTCCTTTGGCAACGGCCTTAATAGCCTTTACAAATTCTTCTTTATTCGTATCTTTCAAAAGATAGCCAGAGGCTCCTGCCTCAATAGACTTCAGAATATAATCTTCATTGTCGTGCATCGACAATACCAGTGATTTTGTATTAGGATATTTTTTAGTGATAATGGTCGTAGCATCGATACCATTCATTTCAGGCATATTGATGTCAATAATGATAATATCGGGAGCAAGCGCTTTCACCCTCTCAATCGCTTCGAGCCCGTTGGAGGCTTCCCCAACAATCTTAAAAGTTTTTTCATCCCTCAGGGTTGATTTGATCCCGTCTCTTACGATACCATGATCATCGGCCAGAACAATTTTTACCATAATCTTATCAATGTTTATAAGGAATATTAATCAAAATTTTAGTGCCCATTCCAGGCTCTGTTTCTATACTGAATTCGCCATCTATCAAACGGGTCCTCTCCTGTATGTTAGTAATGCCGTTACCCGAACCGTTGGACTTACCTTTCGATGCAAGCGAGAATCCTTTGCCGTTATCAGCAACCAGAATTTTAAATCGCTCTCCCGTATTGTCGAGAGAAATATTGATCTGGTCGGCTTCCGAATACTTGATCGCGTTGTTGAGCGCTTCCTGCACGATCCTGTACAAATTGATCTCCACTGTTTTATTCAACCTTTCAATCGTTGAATTATTTTCAAAGATAACATCTACATCCGAGCTTTTAGATACCTGTTCGGAAAGATGTTTTAAAGCAGGCACAATGCCAAAATCATTAAGGGCGCTCGGCATCAGGTTGAAAGATATTCTCCGGACTTCGCCAATCGTATCATACAGCATTTTCTTGATCTCCTCCAGCCTTTCTTTTTCTTTCTTGCTCGCCGCACCTTTTACACCTTCAATATGAAATTTAAGTGCAGTGAGTTTTTGTCCGAGCCCATCATGCAGCTCTCTCGCGATTTTTTTTCTTTCTTTCTCCTGCCCTTCAATCACAGAAGCCGTTTTTATTTTCTGCTCATTAATACTCTGTTTGAACTTTTGGGTGATGTCAGCGTAAATACCAATATAGCTGATCGGAATTCCTTTCGTGTTAAGTACAGGAACGATGGTGGTATCAAGCCAGAATACAGATCCGTCTTTCGCTTTATTTTTGATCTCGTCGTTCCACACTTCTCCAGAAGAAATGGTTTCCCACATCTTGTCAAAAAAAGTCTTTGAGTGATAATGTCCGCTGATGATGCCAAATCTGCTGCCAATAATTTCCTCTTTGCTGTATTTAGAAATTTCACAGAATTTATCGTTCACATAATTGATAATACCATATTTGTCGGTCTTCGCGAGGATGGTGGCGTAATCCAAAGCGAAGTTTATATCGCGCAGGTCTTTCAATGATTTTTCAAGCGAGATATTGGTAAGCGTAAGCTGACGGGCGAGGTCATTTGCTTTTGCCTCCGACAATACCAAATCCACGATGGTTTTCCTGATCTTTGAAACCGCAGGCCTGAAAATAAAAAAACCTTCCATGGTCAGAATCAACAGCGTTATCAGCAATAAAACATTTTCTATATTCTTCAGAAAAAGTACTTTCTCTTTACTTTCCAGGTCATACTGATGTACGATCTGATCCATTCCGTTCAGAAATAACCTCTCATTGGCAAGTATACGTCTTAAAGGTGGCTGCATTTTTTCACGATTATCCTCTGGGGACTGAGCCAGAGAGTAAATGCTAAGAGCTCCATTCAATATATTTTGAAAATAGGAGTCTATCAAATCAAACATCCCTTCCACTTCTTCACTGTTCCCGCCGGGAAGACTCAGCTCTTTACTTCCATTACGTAAACCTGGCTGGGCATTTTCCCAGTAATCAATCAGTTTTTTAAGATCCTTAGGCTTGTCTTTATAATCAGGATGCTCGATATTCTGAGAAATGAGTATGCATAATTTCACGATTTCCTGACTCTTAAACCTTTGCCGTCCGGCAAGGTTGACCACATGTGAATCACTCAGTAATTTATTAATGGAATTTTGAATAAGGATTTGTCCGACTATACATAATAAAGCTACCGCGGTAAGCGCAGTGATATAAAGCCAGGTAAGCTTTTTTGTCGCTTTCTCATTTCTTAGCTTTGTTTCAATTACCAACTCGGGCTTCATACCTAAAGTTAAGACCGCTGCGATTCATTTCAAAAATTATTTAAGTATAAACACTTAATTCATATATTTAACCTTTTTAAAGGAAGATGGATCCACAGCAAACACTGGAAGAATTATTAAGGAAGAAAGGCATCGGCCCTCAGGGAAGCAAGAGCCTGAAATCACAGGAACTGACTGAACTTGACCATTTAATGTTGAATGATGCCGTAAGCCTCACCACCAAAGCCACGATGCTAACCGCTCTGCTCACGCTGGAACCTAACGGGGATGAAAAAGTCTGGCTGGAGAAAATTAAAGAAATGCCGGAAGAAAATCTTCCTGCTGAGCTATTACAATTTATCAAAGAAGAAGGAACAGGGCTTATAAGTTATGTCAGAAAAATAATTTCTCGGCGGGAGCTATCATACAAGGAGTGTAAAACCTGCATGGATTTGCTCTTCGACAAAAATGTACCTGAATATATAAAGGGGCCATTTCTGGAAGGTGAAAGACTCAAGAGAGAAAGCTTTACCGAGAACCAGGCATTCTTTGAAAGCCTGTGGGAACGTGTAGATCATATTAAGCTTGACATGCCTGTTCTTATTGACATATGTGATAGCTACGATGGAGCCAACCGCACCAGAATTTTTTCTCCTTTTATAGCCGCCTTGCTCACTTCATGTGGATTTCCTGCATACTTGCACGGGGTAGACAAAGTCGCGCCAAAACAAGGTGTCAGCACGCATCAGGTATTAAAGTATCTCGGAAAAGACCCTTTGAAATCAAGCGAACAGCTACGAAGGGATATTGAAAATTCCAATGTAGGCTGGGGTTATATAGATCAGCAGATCTTTTTCCCTGAGCTGTATGCGATGAAAAATATGAGGAAGGAAATGGTCAAGCGGCCTTTCCTGGCAACTTTCGAAAAATTGCTCCAGCCCTTTCAGGCCAGGAGCGGAAATTATATAGTGACCGGTTATACGCACCCTCATTATAAGGATGAATTGGTGGCGCAACTTAAATACCAGAACCAAAATGCTGCGTCGCTGATCCTCAAAGGTGTTGAAGGCGCGACTCAATTGAGCCTGAGTAAAGATTCTACCTATGTATTATATAATGGAACAACTATCGTAGACGGCACAGTCAACCCTGTCCAATATGGATTACAGCCTCTGGAAGCAAAGCAGGATAAATCGCTTACGGCAAAAGAATCTGCCGAAGAAGGACTGGCAGCGCTCAACGGCGAAAAAAATTATGCACGGGAAAATATGCTTTATTTAGCTACCGTCATCCTGGACAAAATGAAATTAGCTGATCCGATCGTTGCTTTAGACTTACTTAGTAAAAGCCTGGACTCAGGTAAAGCATTTTCTCATTGGGAAAAAGGCTGTAATTAGTTCTCATCATGACAATGACAAACTTGTCCAAATCAGAATATGTCTTTTTGATAATTTTACCAGAGAATTTGATTAACCTGCAAAAATATCACATAGCACCACTCTGGCTATCATTCTGAACGAAGAATCTGGTATAAAATAAATAAAAGTCAGATCCTTCCTTCGTCAGGATGACAGGCAAATGCCTGTCTAATCCCGCCATTGTTGGAGCTTTTCTCCAACAACTTTTCCTTTAAATATCATTTTTGTGGGCTATTCTTTTACTATACAAACAATTTACGTACGTATTAGTCAAATTTAATACGTAATATTACTTATTAAATAAAATATCTCTTATATTTGATTAAGTGATGTACTTAACCAAAATAATAGCCTGATGAAAAAAACCATCATTGTAGTCGGTAACGGAATGGTTGGATATAAGTTCTGTGAGAAGCTGGTCGAAAAAAAAGCCAATGAAACTTACAATATCATCGTATTTGGTGAAGAGCCCAGGCCAGCTTATGACCGGGTACATCTTTCAGAATACTTCAGCGGAAAAACTGCCGATGATCTGTTAATGGCACCACTGGCCTGGTACCAGGAAAATAACATTACCCTCATCATCGGGGACCAGGTAATCTCAATAGACCGTGAGAATAAACTAGTCATTTCAAAAAGTGGTAACGAAGTAACTTATGATAAGCTTGTGCTTGCAACTGGCTCCTCCTGCTTTATACCTCCTGTCAATGGAATTGATAAAAAGGGAGTGATCCCTTATCGTACTATCGAAGACCTGGACCTTATCAGGACTTATGCAAAAAAATGTAAAAAAGGAGCGGTGATTGGAGGCGGATTGCTTGGACTGGAAGCTGCTAAAGCATTGCTTGACCTCGGCCTGGAGACACATGTCGTGGAATTCGCATCAAGATTAATGCCACGTCAGCTTGACGATGCAGGATCGCTTATACTCAAAGAAAAACTGGAAAAGCTTTCTATTTCCATCCATCTCAATAAGAATACAGAACTGATCTATGGAGATGGCAAAGTGGAGAAA
>DATMOV010000220.1:0-5837 GCA_035568055.1 Cytophagaceae bacterium | reverse complement strand
CATTTCTTTTAGCCGTTTTTTGAGTGTTTCAATTTCTTTCTTTGAAAGTTCCAACTCCTTGATACACTCCTCCAAACGGGCTTGAATATCTTCTTTTTTCTTCCAGCCATATAATTCCTCTACCGAAACATTTAAAATTTCAGCGATATTGTCCAAACGATCTACTGAAAGTCCAATCTGGCCCCTTTCAATTTTACCGTATGTAGAATAGTCTATTCCAAGGTCATAGGCCAAAGATTCCTGACTAATCCCCTTTTTCTTTCTTACATTTTTAATATTATCTATTAATTTGTTTTTCACTGCGTTTTATAACAATTCCAACTCCTGATTGGAAATTCACTTGAAAATAAACACTACCAGTTACTTTTTTATAACAAATCCTAGGACGGAATTATTCAAAATAAATTTATTTTCTTACAAATTCCAAATGGGAGTAAGGTTGGATTAGGACATAAAGCGCCTATAGGAAATATGATTTTTCCTATTTTAACTATTAACATCCAATAGACCAGTACTTTAAATAATACAATCAGGTGGAAAGAAATTCTTTTAGATTTTTTAAGCTTGGGAAGAGAGGAATTGATTTTTTTTCTTTGTCAACTATTTCTTTGAGCCTGGCCGGAAGTCCTATTTTCTTTCCAATAACATCCTCTACAACTTCCAGAAATTTGGTAGTATGGGCTGTCGCCAGAAAAATACCATTCACATCAGCTGTTTCAGATTTGAGGTAATCCATTAAGCCTAAATAACCTACTGCCCCGTGCGGGTCAAGGATATAACCTGTTTTATGATATACTTCACTTATAGCGGATGAAGTTTGCCCGTCCGTATAACTTTTTCCAACAATATCTTTCCTGATCTTATTAATATCCATATCGTAAAGGGCAAGCAAACGTACAAAATTACTTGGATTACCGACATCCATAGCATTTGAAATAGTCCTCACAGAAGCTCTTGGTTTAAAAATCCCTTTGAGTAAATAATCAGGGACTATATCATTGGCATTGGTAGCAGCGATGAATTTATGGATCGGTAAGCCCATCTTTTTGGCAATTAACCCGCCGCAAAGATTTCCGAAATTTCCGCTGGGCACCGAGAACACCAATGGCTTTCCGATTTTTTTTAATTGTGCATAGGCATAGAAATAGTAAAAAGTTTGAGGAATAAGCCTGCTGATATTAATTGAGTTGGCGGAGCTAAGGTTAATTTTTTTATTCAGTTCTTTGTCCAGAAATGCTTCTTTTACCAGCCTCTGACAATCATCAAACGTACCATCAACTTCTAAGGCTGTTATATTTTTACCCAGGGTAGTGAGTTGCTTTTCCTGTATATCGCTTACCTTTCCGCTTGGATACAGAATAGTTACCTTAATCCCTGGCATGTCCAGAAAGCCTTGTGCCACCGCACTTCCGGTATCTCCCGAAGTTGCTACAAGAATATTAATCTCTTTCTTTTCAGTCTCCAGGAAATAAGCCATTAACCTGGCCATGAAACGTGCTCCAAAATCTTTAAAGGCCAGGGAAGGACCGTGAAATAATTCCAGCACGTAAATATTGTCATGTACCTTTACAACAGGAGCATCGAAAGTAAGCACATCGGCAATGATCTTTTTCAGTTCAGCGGCTGGAATATCATCTCCAATTAAAGCTTTTGATACTTCATACGCGATTTCCTGAAAAGAAAGCTTATCGATATTTTTAAAAAAACTATCATCGAGTCGTGGAATTGAAACCGGCATAAATAATCCGTTATCATCCGGTAATCCTTTAAAAACTGCTTCCTTTAAACTTACTTCAACTTCGCGGTTATTGGTGCTGTATAGTTTCATTTATGATTGATGATTGGTGATTGATGTCAGTTGCTATGTCAGAGGTAGGCAACATTTCATTTATTCACAATTTAAAATTCAAAATTCAAAATTAATCTAAAATTTGCGGACCGGCGTTGTTGATTTTCGATACATACGTTTCGCTGCCAATTTTCAGGGAATCAAAAACTTTGGTCATAGCTTTTCCTACTTTTTGAGCTGTCGCTTCTTTGGTGCTTAAAGCAAAAATAGATGGTCCGGATCCTGAAATCCCGCAGCCCAAGGCGCCTGCATCAAGGCTGGCAGCCTTCACATCGCTGAAGCCCGGTATAAGAATTGATCTGACAGGCTCAACGATCACATCCTGCATCGATCTGCCTATTAATGCGTAATCAGAACTCATTAATCCCGCTATCAGTCCGGCTACATTTCCCCATTGAATAATGGCATCACTCATCAGAATTTTTTTTCTCAATATATTACGGGCATCTTTAGTCTGAACTTCGATATGAGGATGAATGATGGTGCAAAATAAATTAGGCGGAGTTTTAATTTTGATCACGTCCAGCGGGTTGTAGCTTCTGATCAGAACAAAGCCGCCTAGCAGTGATGGCGCGACATTATCGGCATGAGCGCTTCCGCAGGCAAGCCTTTCTCCTTCCATCGCGAAAGGTAATAGCTCTTGCTGTGTCATCGGCATCCCAAGTAGCTGGTTGATGGCGAAAACTCCGGCCACAGCGCTGGCGGCGCTGGAACCAAGTCCGCTTCCCAGGGGCATTTTTTTATTCAATGAGATTTCTATACCCTGGCGCGAGCCGATATGATCAAGAAACCTGCTGATAGAAACACCTACAGTATTTTTTTCAGCGTTCAGTGAAAGCCTTCCTTCGTCACCTGTGATTTTTGAAATTTTTATTCCCGCTGTAGATTTTTTCCTGAGAATCACTTCATCCCCCGGATTATCCACGGCAAAACCCAGCACATCAAACCCGCAAGCTACATTAGCCACGGTAGCAGAAGCAAAAACCCTGATACTGTCTTTCATTTCTTTTAAGCATGAAGCTTAAAGCATAAAGCTTAAAGCGAAATTTCGGTTCTAAATTTTCTAAAGTCTAATCTCTAAACTCTCTTTACGATTTCAAATAATTACTGATACTGATGATTTCCGCGAAAACACCTGCCGCAGTCACTTCAGCGCCCGCACCTGGCCCTTTGATCACCAATGGTCTTTCTTTATAGCGCTCCGAAGTAAACGCGATCATATTATCACTTCCTGATAAAGAATAGAATGGATGAGTGCTATCGACTGATTGCAGGCTTACTGTCGCCTTGCCATTTTCAAGCTTGGCGATGAACCGCAATACATGGTTCTTCTTATCCGCCTCGTTTCTCATCTTCTCGAAGACGTGATTATTTTTCTCGAGCTCGGTAAAAAACGCGTCAACGGTCTTAGCCTTTCTGCATGGATCGGGCAGAATATTTTCAACTTTCACATCATTAAACTCAAGCTCAACATCGGCCTCACGTGAAAGGATAAGAATTTTCCTGGCCACGTCCATTCCATTCAGGTCATCGCGTGGATCCGGTTCGGTATAACCTTTTTCCTTCGCTTCTTTCACCACAGCACTAAATTTTTTGTCGCCCTTGAAATTATTAAATATGTATGAAAGTGTTCCGGATAAAATTCCTTCGATCCTGATAATTTTATCACCGCTGTATTTAAGGTCTTTCAATGTATTGATCACAGGAAGTCCTGCACCCACGTTGGTTTCATACAAGAACTTGACACCATGCTTGCGGGCTGACTTCTGCAATTTCTGATAATCTTTGTACATACCTGAGTTAGCAAGCTTATTTGGTGTGACAATAGAAACACTTCCGCTCAACACTTCTTCATAATGCCTGATAACTTCCGGACTGGAAGTGCAGTCTACAAAAACGGTATTCTGAAGATTCAGAGATTTCATTTCTTCCACAAAATTCTGCAGCTTCGATTTGGTGCTGGAATTATCCAGTTTATCCTTCCAGCTATTCAGGTTGATGCCATTAGCTTCGATCAGCATTTTTTTACTGTTGGCAATGCCAATGATATTGATCTTAAGAAGATTTTCCTTCATCAGATATGCGGACTGTTTCTGAATCTGTTTTAGCAGCGTGCTGCCAATCAGTCCGAGGCCAACTATAAAAAGATTAACTGTTTTAAGCTCAGAGGCGAAGAAAGCTTCGTGCAAAGCATTTAAGGCTTTGGATAAATCATTTTTGCTGATCACCACGGAGAGGTTAAGCTCAGATGAACCCTGCGCGATAGCGATCACATTGATTCCGTTTTTTCCCATTGCTGTGAAAAGCTTACTGGAAATTCCGGGAGTGTTTCTCATATTCTCACCGATGATCGCGATGATGGAAAGGCTATCTTCCACTTTGATCTCATTAATCTTTTTGGAGCTGATTTCCACCTCAAATTCTTCCTCTATAATCTTCCTGGCTTTATTGGCTTCTTTAGGATCCACCGCGAAGCAAATGGAATATTCTGATGATGCCTGAGTGATCAGTATAACATTGATTTTTTCCTTGGCGAGGCTTCCGAAAAGACGTGCGGATACTCCTGGTACTCCCACCATTCCACTTCCTTCCAGGGCCATCAACGCGATGTTATCCATGGATGAAATCCCTTTGATCAGAAAATCATTAGGCTTGGTTTTTTCGCTGATGAGTGTTCCCTCAAAAGCAGGGTTAAAAGTATTTTTTATTCTGATCGGGATCTTCTTATTAAAAGCAGGCTGAAGCGTAGGAGGATAAATTACTTTAGCCCCGAAGTGGGACATTTCCATAGCCTCTATATAAGATATGGCAGTTAATGTAAAAGCCCGCTTCACCTTTTTGGGATCCGCAGTCATTACACCATCCACATCGGTCCATATTTCTATTTCTTCGGCATCAAGGGCGGCGCCGAAAACGGAAGCTGTATAGTCTGAGCCACCACGTCCCAGCGTAGTGGTTTCATTCTTCTCAGTTGAGCTGATGAAGCCAGTGATACACTGCAGGCTCTTATGCTTCCTGAAATATTCGCGTATGTTTTTATCAGTAGTACGGAAATTTATTTTCGCAGAACCAAAGGAGCTGTCGGTTTTGATTAGTTCTCTTGCATCAAGAAACTCACATTCAATCCCGGATTGCCTGATGTATTCCTGCATAATATAAGTTGACAGCCGTTCGCCGAAACTAAGGACAAGATCCTGGCTGCGAAGGGAGAGTTCTTTCAATAAAAAAACACCGTGCAGAAGATCCTCAAGCTCATTGATCAGCATTTTAATATGCGCGATAACCTTGCTTTGCACTTTGACGTCAATCAGTTTTTTTACCGCCTCGATATGCTTCTGCTCAATCTGTTTTAACTGTTCGGAATAATTGGGATGAGTTTCCGAAGCTTTTTTGCTTACTTCCAGCAATTGATTGGTAACACCTGACATGGCTGAAAAAATTACGGCAAAATCGTACTTCTTTTTTTTGTAAGAAAGCAGAATATCCAGCACTTGCTTTATGCTATCAGCCGAACCTACCGAGGTACCGCCAAACTTTAAAACTCTCATAAATTTGTAAGCTTTGTTTGAAAAAATTCAGGCAAAATTAAACTATGAATGACGCTTTTCATACAGAATGAAGGTATTTATATCACACACACATGGTTTAAACCTTCAAAATTTACCAATTTGTAGTATAATTGAAGAATTTATGATAGCTCAGAATGAGTTTTCGCTACCCGAAAACCATTTTACGTAAGCCCCAAATGAATTTTCCGTCTTTGAAAAGGGATATCAAGCGGAACAATTTTTGTAAAAAAAGAATTTTAAGCTAAATTTGTATACTGCATGGAAAATATTTATTTAAATACTCAAAAAATGACTTCTTCTCTCTCAGAGACACGAAGATTATTTCCATGCAGATATTTCCCCAGGCCATAGGCCGACCTGCTTTCATAATTACCTATGCGGTAATTTTCACATCAGAGGATGTCATCCTCAAACAACCA
>DATMOV010000219.1:0-4791 GCA_035568055.1 Cytophagaceae bacterium | reverse complement strand
CAAATAGACAATGTGCCAGAAGAACAAAAAATAAGAATTCTTTGCGATGCGATCCGTTCGGAAGGAATTAATACACTTCCATGGACCGATGAACTCATTGAATGGAAGAACAGAATATTAAATGCAAAAATATGGCGGTCTGACGAAGACTGGCCCGACCTGAGTGATGTGCATCTTCTTAATACCCTCGAAGAATGGCTCTCTCCTTATCTAAAAACTGTCAGAAAAAGAGACGACTTTAAAAAGCTTGAACTTCATAATATACTTTCCGGATTATTATCCTGGGAACAAAGCCGGAGGCTTGAGAAGCTTGCTCCTGCGAGAATCGAAGTGCCGACCGGTTCGCTGATTACACTAAAATACCATACTGATGGAAGCGCACCTATCCTCGCCGTAAGGCTACAGGAAGTTTTTGGTCTGCTTGACACTCCCACTGTCAATGAAGGAAGAACCAAAGTAATGCTTCATCTTTTATCACCCGGCTACAGGCCAGTTCAGGTTACCCAAGATCTGAAAAGTTTCTGGACGACCACTTATACAGAAGTGCGCAAAGACTTGCGGGCACGCTATCCAAAACATTATTGGCCGGAAGACCCTTGGACAGCGGAGGCTGTGAGGGGAGTTAAGAAGAGGAAATGATATTAATTAGATAATTGGATAATTAAATAATTAGACAATTGAACAATTAGGTAATTAGTTAATTAAAAAAATAGATTAGAAAATTAGACAGGTAATTAGTTAATTAGCAACTACAATGAAGCCGACAGGGAATATTATTTTAGATCTAACTTTTCAATTCTCAATTGAAATTATCAAGTATGTCGAAATTTTAGAATCAAGAGAAAATTTGTAATTGCTAACCAGTTGTTGAAATCAGGAACTTCAATTGGAGCTAATTCAAGGGAATCACAAAATGGAGAAAGCAAAGCCGATTTCGTTCATAAATTAAAAATAGCTTTAAAAGAAGTTGACGAAACCAAATACTGGCTATTGCTTTGCAAATTTTCAGATGGTTATCCTGATTGCGAAAATTTACTTACGACAATCGGAGAAATTAAAAAAATTCTCTCGAAAATTATTGCAACCACCAAAAGAACCTATATCAATAATTAATTGACTAATCGACTAAGCACCTCAGAAATATTCAGATCATTAAGAGAATTTAAAACGCAATCGGCAATGGCGAAACGCTTATCCCCAATCAATTCTTTATCCGGAATAGCTATTACTTTCATGCGGGCGGCTTTGGCGGCAATAACTCCATTGACGGAATCTTCTATCACGAGGCAATGAGTAGGGTGAACATTAAGCTTTTTTGCCGCGGAGAGAAACACAGCGGGATGAGGCTTACCAAATTCTTCCTTTTCGGCTGATTGCACCACTTCAAAAAAATGCCTGATCCCTAATTGATCAATCACAACATCAATAATTTTTGTGGCAGAAGAAGAAGCAAGCGCCAATCTGAAATTGTTTTTTTTGAGGTTCTTCAAAGTTTCTCATACGCCTGCCATTTCTTTACCATTAGTGCGGATCTCCTGAATAAGAATTTCAACAATATCTTCTTCCACTTCTCTTTTCTCTTTACCTGCCCAAGGAAATCTTTCATACCAGTAATCCACTACTTCATTAACACGATAGCCCATAGTAAGATTGCACATTTCAGTAGTCAGTGTAATCCCGACCTTAGCAAAGGCCTTCTTTTCCGCGATCTTCCAGAGAGGTTCTGAATCAATCAGAACGCCATCCATATCAAATATTACTGTTTTAATCATGAGGCTAATAAAATAATTTTAGTCAGGTATTTAATGGGTGTCGTTTTCTTCCACCCTTCTATTCAAAAATAGTCAAGGAGTATAAGAAATATATGATTTAATACTTTTTTAAAAGGCTACCTGTATTAATGAATGTGAAAGAATACCAGATCTGAAATTTCCGGATAGGTTATATGGTGCTTAATTTCGGCCGGACTCTATGTTATAGCGAGTTTGCCCGATATTTGTGATTTATAATACTCCGGCACAAGGCATAGTAAAACAGACCTAAAAAAATAAACTTCCTTTACCATTTACTACTTGGGCTGACAAGATCAGTAGACGTTGGTAACTTATAACTTACTCCCATCAGAAGGCCTACCGCCCAGTTATGAGATTTGAAATTATTGCTTGGAGAGCTCCAATTATAAAATGGCTGATCCATATATGTAACTTTTTTATTGGCTCCGTCATTGATACCATATTCAATTCTTACCGCAGTATTTAATGTAAGCTTCCTGCTGATCCGAAAATCCAATCCCCAGCCTGCTACAGCCTGGTAAACCATCTTGTTATAAAAGCTATTGCTGGAGGAAGGGAGATCAAAATAATCGCCGCCAGCATTATGTTTGAGAATGACATTGCCACCTGCTCCTTTTAAAAGATAGCTGAGTTCTGCACCGAAATAAAAAGCAGATTTGATTCTGGGAGAAACCCGATACCGGTATCTTATAAGAATAGGTATATTAAAATAATCAAGCCTTTTTTTCCCTTTCCAGTCAAAAGAAGGGGAAGAATTTATATGAGCCTTCCATTTCTGGTTATGAGAAGTATATAGCCCCCCGATCTGGATCCCTATTTTTTCGGAAAAATTGTAGGTATAGCTTAATCCGCCACCACCTGCCAGAGTCAATTTGTTCCTCAGATTTTTGTCCTGAATATTCGTTGAGATATTCGTATTTTCAGGCAGATAATATAAACCTAATTCCGATCCTTTTTGGGCGTTAGAACTGAAACTGAAAACAAAAAGAGAGATGGTAATAAGAGCGGGTATAAGTCTATTCATAGTAATTAAATATTCTCTAAATTAATAAATTTACATATAATATCAATATTATCCTGTAAAATTAAAGAAAATAGCTTTTAATGTCTTAGTGCCAATAAAATAGACTGTAGTAAAATTCAAAAAGAAAGCACGGTATGCAGTTTATTTCCTTTGTGGTTCATGGCAAATATATTGCCAGGTAAGACAATGAATAGTTATGTCAGGTTTTCCTCCCTGCCCTTAAACCACCAATAAAGTAATGAGGTTGTTTGGTGAAAACACCTAACAATGACGAATGACAATGAGCATTGTTTCTCTTCTTAACTTCTACTTCCTTCCCTACAAAACTTCTTCCTCTTTCATTTCATTCATAAATTCCTCCATAGGCAAACAACTGCAGACAAGGTTTCTGTCTCCATAAGCATTATCAATCCTGCCGACTGCCGGCCAGAATTTCATGCTCTTTACCCAGTGTAAAGGGTACACAGCTTTTTCCCTGCTATAAAGTTTATCCCACTTATCAGAAAGAGCAACCTTCGCGGTATGCGGAGCATTCTTCAAAACATTATTTATTTTATCTGCTTTGCCATCTTCAATTTCTTTAATCTCATTTCTGATGGAGATCATCGCTTCGCAGAATCTGTCAAGTTCCTCCATCGATTCACTTTCTGTTGGCTCAATCATCAGCGTTCCGGGAACCGGGAAAGAAACTGTCGGCGCATGGTATCCATAGTCCATCAACCTCTTCGCGATATCTTCCACCTCCACTCCTATGGTATGTTTGAATGCCCGGCAATCAAGAATAAATTCATGCGCGCATCTGCCGCTGGTACCTGCGTACAGCACGGAATAAAATTTCTCCAGCTTCGCTTTCATATAGTTTGCATTCAATATCGCCATCTTGGTCGCCTTGGTTAAGCCATCTCCTCCCATCATGGAAATATAAGCGTAAGAAATAGGGAGTATGCTTGCGCTTCCCCGGGGTGCTGAGGAAACCGCACCCAACTGCTCTCTGTCACCGATCTTTACCACCGCGTGACCGGGAAGATATTTTACCAGATGTGCCGCCACTCCGATAGGGCCAACTCCCGGGCCGCCGCCGCCATGAGGGATGCAGAAAGTTTTATGAAGATTCAGGTGGCAGACATCCGCGCCAATAGTCGCGGGACTGGTAAGCCCAACCTGCGCATTCATGTTCGCTCCGTCCATGTATACTTGTCCGCCATGCTCATGAATAATGTTGCAGATATCTTTAATGCTTTCTTCAAATACTCCATGCGTGGATGGATAAGTAATCATCAGACACGAAAGATCATTTTTATATTGATCCGCTTTTTGCTTTAAATCTTCAAGCTCTACATTTCCTTTTTCATCGCACTTCACCACTACGACTTTCATGCCTGCCATCACAGCGCTCGCGGGATTTGTTCCATGAGCGGAAGATGGGATCAATGCGATATTTCTGTTGCCCTGTCCTTTTGCATTGTGATAGGCATGGATAACCATAAGCCCTGCATACTCTCCCTGCGCTCCTGAATTTGGCTGCAATGAAATACCTGCAAAACCAGTAATTTCGCAAAGCCATTTTTCAAGATCTTTGAATAAGATCTGATAACCTTCCGTCTGATCTTTTGGCGCAAAAGGATGCATTTGTCCGAATTCCGGCCAGGTCACTGGGATCATTTCCGTAGTGGCATTCAGTTTCATGGTGCATGAGCCCAGCGAGATCATGGAATGTACCAGTGACAAATCTTTATTTTCCAGATGTTTCAGGTATCTCAGCATCTGGTGCTCGGAATGAAAACTATTGAAGACAGGATGTGTCAGATAAGCAGATTTTCTTTTCAGATCTTCCGGATAAGTGATTTCAATACTGCCTAATGCTTCTTCAAAGAACTTTTCATATGTTTTACTTGACGCTTCCGCGAAAACTGAAAGTATTTTTTTAAGATCATCAAGATCTGTGGTCTCATCGACGGAGATGCAAGCGTAAGA
>DATMOV010000218.1:0-5489 GCA_035568055.1 Cytophagaceae bacterium | reverse complement strand
CTAAAAAAGTATATCCTATTATTCCAAATAGCACTATGGCAACTGACATGACTGTCGCAAGGACGGGTCGATTTATACTGAGGGAGGATATATTCATTTTGTACCGCTTACTTAATTATTTTAATATTCACCCGTGTGCTGTCTTTCAATTGCATGATTCCCGAAGTAATAACGGTATCATTTATTTGCAAGCCATCTGTAATCTGGATTGTTCTTTCGTTTCTTATTCCTGTAATTACTTTTCTTGAAAGTGCAACACCGTGGCTGGAAACAAATAGTTTCTGCCCTGATACTCCTGAGACAATAGATTCTGTCGGAACAAGAATCGCATTTTTGTTTTTTGCCAGTAAAAGATTGACCTTAATAAACGACCCTGGTCTTAAGGAATAATCATTATTGGAGGTACGGGCTCTTACCTTAAACGTCCTGGTAGAAACATCTATCATAGGCTCAATGGCATAAACAGTTCCATTATAGGTTTTGTCTGAGCCGGTTACTGTAAAACGTATTGTTGAACCTTTATTAACATACACTCCATATTTTTCAGGAATATCAAACTCGATTTTCACAGGATCAATTTGCTGAAGTGTGGCGATGAGCGTAGCGGAGGATACATATTCTCCTTCACTGACATACCGGAGGCCAATCACTCCATCAAACGGAGCTCTTATTTCTGTCTTGGCAAGTTGCGCTTCTATTAATTCAGCATCTGCGGATAATGAGCTGGCCTGGTTGGTGGCGATATCATATTCCTCCTGACTAATGCCGCTTATTTCAAGAAGCTTCTTTTTCCTCTCTGCTTCCAGGTTGGCAAGGTCTTGCTGAATTTTCACTTTTTTTAATTGTGCCCTTAATTCCTGATCGAAGATCTTTACCAAAAGATCTCCTTTCTTTGCTCTTCCATCTTCCTTAAAAAAAATGCTTGTTATTCTTCCTGATGCTTCACTTCTTAATTCTACTTTCTCATTAGGAAGAATGGTGCCTATGACCTCTATGTTATTATCCAATACTTGTGAACTGATAATTATTCCGTTAACAGTCAAAAGCGGAGTATTTTTCCCTTTTTCCTTATTCTTACCCGGAGAGGTACACCTAATCGTGAAGAAAGCCAGGCCAGCTAAGCCAATAAATATTAAAAGTGATGTTGATTTTTGCCTCATTTTATAAGCTTTTTTGTACTGTTGAATTTGATATTTATTTTTTGGGAAGGAAGCTTTGAAAGGTTATTCTGAACTATAAACAAACAATCATGGAAATCCTCAACACGCTTTCTGCTCAATCCTTTCAAAGCTTCTTTTTCTATTTCTATGTAGGATATAATCAGATCCGGAATAATTTTTTCTGCTTTAGAAGTCAATATTAACAGGTGTTCTCGTCTGTCGTCTTTATTAACTTGTCTTTTTACCAAACCTTTTTTCGATAGATAGTCAATGATCCTGACGGTAGTTACTTTGTCGGTTTTTAAAATATCAGACAAACGTTGTTGTGTGATGTTGTCATTTTCATAATGGATCACTAACAAGGGGTAGAAAAAACGGTTTATACCTGTATGTTCCAACTTTTCAGTAATTACGCCCAGATACTGCTTTGCCAGTGAAGCAAATGATTTTCCCAAAGGAATGAAATTCTTAAGATCTTGACCCTTCATTCTATCATTTAAATAGTATATAATGTAAATAGTTAACAATATTAACTAATTTTTTTAAGTAAGTATTAAGAACCAGAAGATTTATGTTTCAGTGGTTTTTATTATTTCTTTTTGCTTCTGGATAGCCACGAAGATCTTAATGCATTGTTTCTGACAATTACTTTTTACTGAGATATTCAGTGGCAGCTTTGATAATATTCTTTTCACAGCTTGCCTTAAAAAAGGGTACGAGCTTGTTTGCTTTCAAATGAGGTAAGTATTTTGGAGGAAGGTATTCGGAATACTCTTCGAATAATAAACGGAATATTTTTAACTCTTCGGGAGACTCCAGGTCATCGTACAGTTTTGAAAGAATATAAACGGCATCCGAAGGTCCAATCTCTTTGTTTACTAAACCCTTAGCTATGACCTCTGGCATCTGGTCATCGTCCATAAAATTTTTTCTTATTTCTAATATGGACCTTTCGAAAAGATCGCCAACATCTTCATCGCTGGGCTCATACATTCCTGCAATTTCCGCTGTAGCCGGGCCATAAAACCCTTTTATGAGCTGTTGATTGGCAATGTTTGGAAGCTTAGCAGCCGGGAACATCCCGTATTTCCATAAAACTTCAACTAGCTCAATATTCATAGCAACTGAGAATGAGATCCTTAAAAATAATAATATTTTATGACTCAAACTTAACTATTCATGGTTATTTGGGTTAAAATCATATACCCCGGTACATTTTTTAACTTGATATGAACAAATATGATCTTTGTGTGATAGGTGGAGGGCCTGCCGGTTATGCAGCAGCCATGAGGGCGCTGGATTATAATAAAAGAGTGCTGCTGATTGAAAAAGCCAATATCGGAGGAACCGGCTTATACAACGGAGCATTGTCCTCAAAAACTTTCTGGGAACTTTCCAGAGACGTTCATTCTACTAAAAAGAGGTTGCTTAAATATTCATCTACTGAATTTAAGATGGAGTTTAAAGATGTGCTGACAGATGTACGGGACGCGATTTTTTTAAGAAAAATACAACTGGAAACGCATCTGCTGCTGTTGCAAAGAAAACGTAAGGGCCTTTTTGAATATGTGAAGGGAGAGGCCAGGTTAATTACAAAAAACGAAGTACTGATAAAAAATGAGGCGGGCAATCAAATAATTTTCGCTGAAAATATCATCATAGCAACAGGCTCCCGGCCGAGAAAGCTCGCGCATGTTCCTACTGATGAAAAGATCATCGTAACCAGTGATGGCATAGAATCATTCGCTGAATTTCCTGAAAGTATGGTGATACTTGGGGCAGGAGTAATAGGTTGCGAATGGGCCACCATTTTCTCCAACTTCGGAGAAACAAAAGTGAATATCATTGATAAAACAGAACGCATACTTCCTTTCGAAGACGAAGATATTTCTCTTACTATTGAAGCTAACCTGGAGGATAACGGAGTAACCATCCACCGGAATTCGCAGCTGGTAAAAATTGAAATTGTGAATGGAAAAGTAGAGTATGAACTTTCATACATCGATGGCAGCAGAAGAATTTTCAAGGTGGATAAGGCTTTGGTTTCCGTGGGCCGTGTTCCTAACACAGAAAATCTGGGATTGCAGGAAATAGGCATCATACTCAATACGAACGGAACCATAGCGGATACAGATACGCGGACGAATATCCCCAATATCTATGCAGTCGGAGATGTAAGCGCGGATATCGCGCTGGTCAATACCGCTGAGCTGGAAGCAAGGCATGCGGTGGAAAAGATGTTTGGCAACAAACCGAAACCTTTAAGCTACAATAATATTTCCACGATCATGTTTTTGAGTCCGGAAACAGCCGGCGTTGGCATGAACGAACAGGAAGCCAGAAAAAAAGGATTGACCTATAAAGTAGTAAGCCTTGATTATAGTCTGATTCCCCGCGCTATTGCCATGCGCAGCACGCAGGGATTTTTTAAAATTTTAGTGACCAACGATGACCAGATGAAAGTGCTTGGCATGCGTGCCATTGGTGAGCATGCTTCCAGCGCTATACAGGCGGTGGCATTGCTTATCTCTATGGACAAAGGTATTGATGAACTTTCTGAATTGATCCATCCTCATCCGTCCATTATAGAAGGTATACAGGAATGTGTACGAATGCTTAAAGGGAAATCCATATTCAAACCCGAGATATTCAAAGACACTCTTAAATGCAGGGTCTGCAATGAAAAAGGTGAATACACGAATCTTGTGGTTACTGAACAAATTAACAAACCAAAGACTGATTGCTAACAAGGGCGTTATATCAGGAATGAAGAACCACTTTCTGTTTTACATAATTAATAACTCCTCCGTTTAAAATAATTTCAAGCTGCCGTTCACTGATATTGTATGTAAGTGAAATTTCAATATTCTTCTGCACTACTCTGGCGGTTACCGAATCTCTGTTTTTAATAGACTGCCTTAGGGCTCCTATCCGTAAAATATCACCTTGCTCCAGCTTATCCCAGTCAGCAGGGTTTTGAAATTCGAAAGGAATCATACCAAAATTGATCAGGTTCTGCCAGCCGATACGTGCATAGGATTTTGCAATAACAAACTTTTGGCCGAGAAACCTGGGAGCCAAAGCCGCGTGTTCTCTACTTGAACCTTGCGCATAGTTTTCTCCTCCTATAACACAAAAGCCTTTATAGTTTCTTTGATTTTCAATGACTCGTTCATAGAAGCTCTGATCAATGGCATAGTAAGCATATTTGCTTATCTCCGGAATATTTGAACGCAAGGGCAATACATCAGCACCCGCTTTCAATATTCCATCTGTTGAAATATTATCTCCCATTTTCAATAGAATAGGAATTTCCAACGTATCCGTGAGCGTTTCAAAATCCGGAAGTTTTTTAATGTTTGGTCCTTTAATCAGCTCAGCATCTGTTCCGTTTGGAGCAATTAACATTTGCTTGTTCAATTTAATTCTGGCAGCATCTTTCCATGCCGGATAATTAATCCCGAATAGTTTCTCGAGTTCTCTTGGATCGGTAATTTTTCCCGTCAGTGCGGCAGCAGCGGCAGTTTCAGGACTGCACAAATACACCTGATCATCCATGGTACCTGAACGCCCCGGAAAATTCCGCGGCATCGTTCGCAGGCTTATAGAATTGGTGGCAGGCGCTTGTCCCATACCAATACAACCCATACAGCCTGACTGGTGAATACGTGTCCCGGCAGATATCAAATCACTAAGCGCTCCCATATCCGTCAGATTTTCCAACACCTGCCGGGAAGATGGATTGACATCGAAAGAAACATTCGGAGCAATAAATTGTCCTTTTACAATTTGTGAAACGATCCAGAAATCACGCAGTCCCGGATTAGCGGAAGAGCCAACTACGACCTGGCCACACGTTAACCCGCTGACTTCCCTTACTGGCACAACTTTACCCGGACTGCTTGGAAGCGCGATTAAAGGTTCAAGCTCGGATAAATTAATTTCTTCATGATGATCGTATGTTGCTCCTTCATCGGCTTCCAATTTTATCCAATCTTCTCCCCGTTCTTCCTGTCGCAAAAATTCGCGGGTCATTTCATCGGAGGGAAATACCGAAGAAGTAGCGCCCAGCTCCGTTCCCATATTTGCGATCACGTGACGATCCCATGCACTCAGATCTTTTAATCCCGGACCATAATATTCTAAAATAAATCCACGTCCGCCCTTCACATCATACCTGCGAAGCATTTCCAGTACTATATCTTTAGCGCTTACCCAAGCGGGCAATTTACCGGTAAGTTTTATCCCCATAATTTTTGGCATCCCGACGAAATACGGTTCACCGGCGGCAGCGAGCGCAACATCTAAACCACCCGTGCCGATAGCAAG
>DATMOV010000217.1:0-6492 GCA_035568055.1 Cytophagaceae bacterium | reverse complement strand
TTAAAAACAACCCATGAGAGAGTGATATTTGAGAAATAAAATTCATAAAAGTTACTACCTGTATCAAATAAGCATTATAAGTAATATTTAGAGCCATTTTAAGGATAAAAATCAGATTTTTAGTAAACCTTACGTAATATTTTTCTTGGTTTATTTTATAATTTCCAAATAATTTACCTATTTTTCAGAACCGGTTGGCAAAAATTCAATAAAAACTGCATGTCGAAACTTAAGAACATCATCAAGCAATTATCTACTCCTGACTATTCCTCTATTTATGATTCTTTGATGGAAAGCAATGCAGAAAAGTCGGCTTACCTCCTGAAATTCATGAGGGAGAAACAATTATCGGATACAAAAATTATGGAAGAGCTTGGTGTAAACACCAATGCTTATTACACCTTAAGGTCAAGACTTAACCAAAAGATAGAAGAGCATTTATTGCAGGAAATGGAAAGTCCGCGTACAACCCTGCTGAAGAAAGTCGCTACCGTTAATGAGATCCTATTTACTAAAAAGAAAGCCATTGCCATAGCCACCCTGAAAAAACTTGAAAAAGAATTGCTTGACTATGATCTGTCGAACGAATTGACCGTCGTATACAAAACCCTGAAAAAGCTTCAAATAAATGCACCGGACCATTTCAATTATTCTCAGTTATACAACAGGCATGTGGCATACATGCTGGCTATCGACAAAGCTGAGGATTTATTAGCCGGATATTTCAAAAAATACGGCAATTATCTGATCACTTTTGATGAGAATGAAAAGCTCGGCCTTACTATGCTGAAGAAAGAGGTTGAAAATGTTTCCAACTTATATCAGTCTCACCGGCTTTATGTATATCAAAGCTGCATTAATATTTTTCACAGGATCTATGTAGAGCCTTATAATACCTCAGAGGACGAGGAGCCTATCGAAGATATCTTACAAAAAGTGGAGAATATTTTTGAGCAATACCAGCTTGACTCTATCTACTATCACCTTAAACTTGTCTTTGAATATCTTAAACTGGAATATTACACATTTACCTCCAATACCAGAAAAGCTGACAAATACCATGAAGACATGGTGGAAGTAATACCTACCCTGCTCACCAATTACAATCTTTATACTTTCAGTCCGCAGCTCCTTTTAACTAATCTTAAAAGAAATATCAAGCTGGGACAAGAGGTATCCATGTATGAAGAAAATAAACTGATATTTGAAGATTTTGAAATAGACAAGAATAACATTCCGCAATATATTATCTATACAAGTTACAGAGCCCTTGCCTGCTATTATGCGGACAAATATGACGAAGCGGCGAAGTGGGTCAATAGTTTATTGAATGACCTGAGCCTGAAAACACTTCCATTCATTCAAATGGAGATTAAAATTTTTCTCGCTATGCAATATTGCCTGATGCGTGATTACGATCTTTTTAACCAGCTTATTAATAGTATTCAAAGACAGATCCGTCTCATGGGAAAAGTAGACTGCACACACGTCATTGTTTTCACTAAGATGCTTAAGACTTCCCTGAATGACATTAAGAAAAGCAAACCGGCGAAAATCCGGGAGCATATCCTGCGGCTGGCGAATGTAATGCCTCAGCATTTCTCACCATTAAAATACATTAAATACGACGAGGATTTTGTTAGCAGATTATCTTAGGCTCCTTTGCAGATCTGCTCTAATATCAACCTATAGCTTCTTAAGATTTTCCTGAGTAAGTGGTTTGTTGATGTATTTCAGGACAAACTGGTTTTTCTTGGCCCTATTCATATCCTGAGGATTAAGAGAGGAAGTAAGCATGACCACTTTGCATTGTTTTTTTATACTCTCCGAAAGCCTTTCGAATTCATCCAGAAACTGGAAGCCGTCCATCAATGGCATATCAATGTCCAGAAAAATAATTTCCGGCAGATAAAGATCAATAGGGCCCTTGGCCAGTTTTTCTATATTTTTTAAAAATTCTATACCGCTTTTCGCGCCAGAATGTATAAAAATATGTTCGCAGATATTTGAGGCTTCGATCATCTTCTGATTGATAAGATTATCGATCTCATTATCATCCACTAGCATCACAGCATAATATTTTTTGCCGGCATTCGTCATAGAGTCTTTTTATTTGAAATGCTAATATATCATTTTACTAAACTATTCACCAATCTCAAAGGTCAAATTTTATTCCTTGAGCCAAAGGCAGTTGCCTGCTATAGTTAATTGTGTTGGTCTGTCTCCTCATATAAACCTTCCAGGCATCCGAGCCGGATTCCCTGCCACCACCTGTTTCTTTTTCGCCGCCAAATGCCCCGCCTATCTCCGCTCCTGATGTGCCTATATTGACATTGGCAATTCCACAATCAGAACCCCAATGGGCTAAAAATGTTTCCGTCTGTTCAAGATTATCAGAGAATATAGCAGAAGACAAGCCTTGCCTCACATCGTTCTGTATAGAAATAGCATTCTTTACCTCACCTTTATATTTAATGAGATACAGGATCGGAGCGAAAGTTTCTTCTTTCACTGTTTCATAGTCATTGGAAGCTTCTACAATGGCGGGGCTCACATAATTGCCCGAGCCTTTCTTCAGCACATCTCCTCCTACTATCAGTTTCCCGCCTTCTTCCTGTACTTTTTTCAATGCCTTCACAAAACCAGCGACTGCCTCTTGATCGATTAGCGGGCCGACCAATGTCTGCGGGCTAAAGGGATCACCGATCGGAAGGTCGCCATATATTTTCACCAATCTGTCTTTGACTTTATTATATACTTTCTCATGTACGATTAGCCGGCGCGTGCTCGTACATCTTTGTCCGCATGTACCTACAGACCCAAAAACCACAGCTCTTATGGCTATGTCAACATTCGCGTTTTCAGTAATAATGATCGCGTTGTTTCCTCCCAGCTCCAGTAAAGCCCTTCCTAACCTTGCACCTACCACTTCGCCGACTTTCTTTCCCATGCGGGTAGAGCCGGTCGCGGAAATTAACGGAACGCGTTTATCGCCCGACATCAAAGAGCCGATTGAAGCATCGCCGATGATATAGCTGAAAACACCCTCAGAGATATTATTGCTCTTCAATACATCCTGGATAATCTTCTGGCAGGCAATAGCAGTGAGCGGAGTTTTTTCTGAAGGTTTCCAGATACATACATCGCCGCATACAGCGGCCAGCATAGCATTCCATGACCACACAGCTACCGGAAAATTAAAGGCGGATATAATACCCACGATTCCCAAAGGATGATATTGCTCGTACATGCGATGCTCAGGACGTTCAGAATGCATGGTCAGGCCATATAGCTGCCTTGAAAGGCCTACGGCAAAATCGCAGATATCAATCATCTCCTGCACCTCACCTAAGCCTTCCTGTAAAATCTTTCCTGTTTCCCAGGTGACGAGTTTCCCCAGCGGATCTTTAAATTCACGGAGCTTATCACCGATCTGTCTTACAATTTCTCCTCTTTTAGGAGCGGGCATTTTTCGCCAGATTTCAAAAGCAGACTGAGCTTGCTTAATAATTCTATCGTAATCCTTTTCATCAGCAAACTCCACTGCAGCCAGAAGCTTTCCATTCACCGGAGAGAATATGTCTCTGCTGTTTTTATTCTTTTTCTTCGCAAACTGCTGCCCGGTACTCCAGGCCGGATTGATTTTTTCCAATCCCAGGATGGCAAATAGTTTATCTGTTTTCTGATCTCCGGTTTTAACTGTCTTCATAAAATGTACTGTTGAATAAATATAAACTATGATTTTACAGGATTTTCAATTCAAATGGTATTTTTTATAAATAAAAAAAGCGCTTTACTATAACTAAAGCGCTTTTTCAATGTTCGTTTTTCTGTTTTACCAGCCAATGGCATAATAAGCCTTCTGACCATTTGGATAAACCCCTTCAATCAGCAAACCACCGGTCCTGTTGCCTTCCAGGATTTGCTCGATTTCAGCTGCATCTTTGACGGGATTTTTATCAACTGAAGTAATTACAAATCCTTCTTTAATGCCTGCCTCTTTTAATTTTCCAACTCCTACTTTAGTGACTTTCGCGCCTCCGGCAATATTCATTTTCTCAGCCTCCTCTTTGCTAATGGTATGGATTTCCGCTCCCAGAATATTTTTTACCGCGACGTCTTCACGCTTTACAATTCCGGTATCGCCCATTTTGTTTTTGAGTATAGCCTGAGCTTCATGAGCCTCGCCTTTCCTGATATAGCTAACCTTGATCTTATCGCCAGGCCTGAACTGTGCCACGTTTTCCTGTAGCTCAGAAGCTGAATTTATTTTGTTGCCATTGATCTGTGTGATCACATCTCCTTCTTTAATGCCGGCTTTGTCAGCTGCGCTACCAGGATTTACACCAGCCACATATACACCGCTGTATTCTTTAAATCCCTTTTCTTTTGCCAGCGTGGCATTGATATCAAGGATGGTAACACCGAGCAAAGCTCTTTGTACCTGGCCATGTTTAAGCAGGTCGTCCATCACTTTTTTTACCAGCTGTACCGGTACTGCGAAAGAATAGCCTGCAAAGCTGCCTGTAGGTGTAGCGATTGCCGTATTGATCCCGATCAGTTCACCGTTCAGGTTTACCAATGCACCACCACTGTTTCCCGGATTAACCGCTGCATCGGTCTGGATAAATGACTCGATGGCCATATTATCTTTATCACGCAGGATATTTATATTTCTTCCTTTCGCACTTACAATACCCGCGGTAACGGTAGACGTAAGGTTAAAAGGATTTCCAACCGCCAGCACCCATTCACCCACTTTTACTTTGTCAGAGTTCCCATATTTAACAAATGAAAGATCTTTCTCATCTATTTTAAGCAAAGCGAGGTCAGTGGTGGGATCAGTACCAACAATAGTAGCGATATAACTTCTCTTATCATTCAAGACTACCTCAACCTTATCCGCTTTGTCGATTACATGGTTATTGGTCACTATATATCCATCTTCAGTGAGGATCACCCCTGAACCGGATGCCTCTTGTGGCCCCATGTCTGGCGCACGATCATCAGGGAATGAATATCCGTCCCCGAAATAATCTTTCAGCATATCATCAAAAGGGCTTTTCTGGTGTTGTTGATTACGCGATGCGGAGGGCTTGGCCTCATATAATGTTTTGATATGAACCACTGCCGGACGAACGGCATCAGCGGCATAAATAAAATTCATGCCTTGCGGAACCACCACATTTGTATCGGCAGCATAATTTGAGAATCTTACCTGCTGATGTTTTTCTATGCTTTGGTAAGATTTGTCCTCAATAAACATTTTGTATCCTCCGAGTGACAAGACGCAACTCAAGATAGAAACCAGCAGAATGATCAGGACTAGTTTTTTAGTATTCATTATAAATTCTCCTTAACTTAATAGTTGATGATGATTAAAAATAACAATATTTTTTTTGTTCTTATTCTTATGTGTGTAAAACAAAAGATGAACGTAAAATAATTCCCCAAATTATAAAAAAACAGAAAATTCCATCCCATAATAGCGGGATGGAATTTATCTTAGCTTTCATAAGATTACTTGACCTGAATCGTTGCTTTATAATTCTTCTTTTCATCTTTAGGAATTAAAACTTTGAGTATGCCGTCTTTATACTCTGCTTCTATTCCTTCGGAAGTTGCATCTTCAGGCAGATAAAACGACCTGTGAAATGAGCCATACTGGGTTTCAACGGAATGATAAGTTTTGCTTTTTTCTTCATTGACAAATTTCCTTTCCCCGCTGATGCTTAATTTACCATCCTGCAGGTCTATCTTGATGTCTTCTTTATTCATTCCTGGCAGAGCGGCGTCTACTTCATAAGACTTTTCGTTTTCAACCACATCTACTCTTGGTAAAAATTTATTGCCCTTCGTGGTTTTTGATACCACATCGGTAAATAAATTATCCAAAAGATCAGAGAATGTTCCTGGAACAAACTCTTTCACGTCAGCATTATTTTTAATAAGTGTCATATTAAACCTCCTATTTTAAATTTTAAATTTCTATAATATCCCTTACTAGAAATTCTATGCCACTCCCGAAAATTTCAAAAAAAGTGTCAAAATGTCCCGCCATCATAGAATGTTCCTGCATACAAAATGACACTCTGTCTTTTTTTATTTAACAATAGATAAAATTCATAGTTATATAGCAGAGATGAAGGAGTTTTTCCATGACCTTATCAATGCCGACAACAATACTATTACCTCGACTGTTATGGCTGTCAGGGGTATTCTGATTCTTTTCTTTGCCATTCTGTTGATTAAACTGGGAGGTAAAAGAATTTTCGGAAAACAAACCACCATTGATATCATAATAGGTATCACCATGGGAGCCATTCTTGCTAAGGCCGTAACCGGAAATGCTCCATTTATTCCCTGCCTGATTACCTGCACTGTCATGTCATCTCTTCATAGACTTTTAGCCATGCTATCATTTTATAGTTCATTCGCAGGTAAACTCATAAAGGGAACTCCAAATCTCCTGATCGAAAATGGAACAATGAA
>DATMOV010000216.1:0-7569 GCA_035568055.1 Cytophagaceae bacterium | reverse complement strand
GGACCTGAGCGCGCGATATACATTGAATTCATCACCCGTGAATGCCTGGGAAAATTTTCTTGACAATACGATCTGGAAAACATCGCCGCGGTGACAATGCACTATGCCTTGCCCGAGAATATTCAGAAAGCCTTTGTCATCAAAATTTGATGTCTCATCAGCGCCTGGAAAGAATTTATAGGAAGCGAAATTCTTATTATTGATCAGGGATTCAATCTGATCCAGGTTGCTGTCGCCCTTTTCATAATTATGTTCAAAGATATACAACTCATTCTTGAAATGGTTTATTACTATAATGTATTGATAAACCTGATAAAGTATTTCTGGGATCTTCCTTTCTTCACTGTCGTAATTTTTGATTTCAATATCTTCAAAATACCTGACTGAATCGTATGTCATGTAGCCAAAAAGGCCATTGTTACTGAAAGCAAAATCATTTTTATCCGTTTCAAAGGAAGCAGAAAATTTCTGTAGTCTGGAAATAACCTCTGATCTATCTTTGATCTGATGAGTTTCCACTTTTCTATCGGGATATTCTATCTCTATCTGGCCATCCCCAACTTCAAAACGGGCGACAGGGTTGCAGCATATATATGAGTAGCTGTTATCATTGCTGTGATAATCGGAGCTTTCCAGGAGAATACTTTTAGCAAATCTGTCTCTGATTTTAAGGTAAATGCTTACCGGAGTGATGGTGTCGGCCAGCATCTTCTTATACCTGGTATTTAATTTATAAGTAGTCATAGTCTATTTGTCTTAAAGCAAAAAGGCTTGCCGTGAACAGCAAGCCTTTTTATTTATGTTATATAAAATTACATAATGGTTTGTTCACATCTCTAATAAGATATTTGCCACCACCAGATTTTATGTAATTCGAAATTCATAGTCATTCACTTAATCTATACAATCAAATTTAAAGAATTATTATCAAAATATACAAGACCATTTTTAAAAATTATTTCAGAGCAGCTATAAATTCCTGTAACTTGCCAATCTAAATTAAGACAGCAATGCAGTTAATCAATGATCAGTACCAGATCCAGGGTTTGAATGTACTGGATATTTGCAAAAAATATGATACTCCTATATATATATATGATGGAGAAAAAATAATAAGCCAGTTTAATACGCTTAAAGCAGCTTTCGGCGGATTAAATATTAAAATAAAATATGCGGCCAAAGCATTAACCAACCAGTCGATATTAAAACTGTTGCGCAAAGCCGGATCAGGTATAGATGTTGTTTCGATTCAGGAGCTTCAATTGGGCATGAAAGCAGGATTCACACCGACAGAAATTATGTTCACTCCTAATTGTGTATCCTTTGAAGAGATCCAGGAGGCTATCAAGCTTGGAGTTACATTGAATATTGACAACCTGCCATTCCTGGAACGCTTCGGCCAGATATATGAAAATTCATACCCATGCTGTATCAGGATCAACCCACATATTAATGCAGGTGGAAACGTAAAGATCATGACCGGACATAAAGGTTCGAAGTTCGGGATCTCCGTTGAACAGTTGGAAGAGATCTATGCGCTTACTAAAAAGTACAATATAAAAGTAATAGGTCTTCATGTTCACAGCGGCTCTGACTTTAAAGATGCCGATGCTTTCGTGAAAGCCGCCGATATTATTTTCGATATCGCTAAAAATTTCAGGTCACTTACCTTCCTGGATTTTGGCAGCGGATTTAAAGTCGCTTATAAAGAAGGGGACTATAGCACTAACATTAACGAGCTGGGAGAAAAGATGAAGATTGCCTTTTCTGCTTTTTGCAAATCTTATGGAAGAGAACTTGAGATCTGGTTTGAGCCTGGTAAATATCTGGTGAGCGAATCCGGGTATCTGATCGTGGGCGCCAATGTGGTTAAGCCAACACCAGCTGCGACTTTCATCGGCGTTAATTCAGGATTGAACCACCTTATTCGACCGATGATGTACGGCGCTTATCATGGCATGGTCAATCTCTCTAACCCTAAAGGTGCCATGAAAGAATATACTGTAGTGGGTTATATTTGCGAAACAGACACTTTCGGAACAGATATCAAGCTGAATGAAGTTAGAGAAGCAGATGTGATCGCGATAAAAAATGCAGGAGCTTATGGTTTTAGTATGAGCTCAAATTATAATTCCAGATTACGCCCTCCTGAAGTACTCGTTGTAAATGGAGCGGCAAAACTAATCCGCAAAAGAGAAAGCTTCGATGATCTTCTAAAAAATCAGATTGAAATTGAGATCTGAAATTTATTTTCATGACGGGTTTAAAACCGAATTTGCGCTCGGATTTTTTTCATCAGCCAACTTTTTTGAAATTTTTTCTAAAAACCCTCCTTCGGACAAAAATATTTTTAAAAATGTTTTCCACATTTTTTTGAGATGTCCGGACATGCCATTAAGATTTTTTTTGAGGCAGCTTGATTGAAAAATGAAAATGATTTTTTTCGACAGTGCTGAAGATAAAATTAGTGTGCCTCTGAATCTCAATATTATCAAGGCATCTATGATGATGGAATATTTTTTCAGAATGATCACTAAAAAAAATCGTGAGGATAGGATTCAAAAATGAAAGTGGCGAGCTCTCCCGAAATCGGAAATAGAAACCAAAATTTGGATTTTGCGTTAGAGGAGGTAAGCAAAATAGTAGGAAGGCATTTTGAACTTTAAAAAAAAACTTCTATTATTATATCGCTTTTAATAATTTATTTTTTAACTTTATTTAATTACAACTAAACAAAAGGAGGCCCACAATGGCAAAAGCTAAAGCACCTGCAAAAAAGGCAACTAAAAAGCCTGCTGCAAAAAAGAAACCTGCTGCTAAGAAAAAGAAGTAGTTTCTTAAAACTTATGATACCTCTAGGCAAGGTATGTAAAGATTTAACACGAGGTTTTAACCTCGTGTTTTTTTTTGCCAGTACAATTATAACTAAACCGTCTTTTCCACGATTTTCATAATTCCTAAAATCAGATATAGATTGGAATAAATTAATTGCCAAATACAAATCAGACATTGAAACATCGGGTCAATTGCAAAACCATACCTAATCAATCATCTCCTGTTTAAATTAAAACATCCCTCTGGCCCCTTGAAGGGAGATTCTATGTAACCACCAGAGTAATGATTATAAAATCCATGTGTGGTTAAGTAAATAATTCAAAAGTAAACTAGCGTCAATAAAAACAAAATATTTCTCTTTGTAGATAAGGGGAAGATTTCTATTTCTAACACTACCATTAGTATTCTTATAAGAATAGATTTGATCTGACGTTAGTTCTGAACTTAGAAGTAAAAATGATGACCATTTATCTTTCCATCGCTAATTGGAATTTCTGGATGTCAGGTAATAAATGATATGATTCTTGGCAGAACAAGCTTAAAAGAAAAATTGATTTCAATTGAAAGAATAAATTGGAGATCAACAAGATTGATTCCTCATCCTTACAATCCTGGAATCAAAAGAGTAAAATCACAAAGTACAAGATAAGAAGAAGACTGAATACAGCTCCAATAGAGAAGATTCACAAGTGATGGAGAATTCAAGGGGACAACTCAAGTTCAGGAAGACTATTTGGACAGAAGAAGGAAGAAAGAAAAAACCATGAATACGAAATAAAGATCCTTCTGGCTATCCTTTTCCCCTATCCCAACCCTCCACCCTAATTCCTCACTTAATAAATTCTTTTCTCCTTAATACCGACTCTACAAATCTAATATCATTCTCCGAATTGAAGATCTTAAAAGGCAGGTGGATGAATTGAGCTTTTGAAATGATCATCACAAAACCATCTTTCTCCTTGTAAGCGCTCTGTATCATATTCCATGGTATTGGACTTCCTTGTTTTGGGTTAAGCTTAATTAATACCTGTCTGCTGTCAATCTCATAGCTGAGCCTTTCAAACATAACCTTGTTCTGCTCCAACTGAGTGACTCCATAAAACTGGATGAGCCAGAATAGCCCATACAAAATCACGGCAGTAACTGACAGGCTTATAAACCACCATTTATAATCGGGAAGAAAGAAGGCTATGCTGCCCAAAAGTATAGGCGCTCCAATAAACCACCACTGTTTCTTTAATATTGCCGTCATGCCCAGCTTCACATAAGTATTTTTTGGCAACTGATATTTTCTTGTTTTTACAATCATAATTTAGTCTTGAGTATTGAATTTAATATTAGCTTGTTTTTTCTTTTTTGTCAACGGTCCATAGTCTGTGGATTGTCGTCTATTAACAACTTAAAATGCCTTCAGGCTCATATCCATGCTTTGGCTGGAATGAGTAAGCGCACCCACTGAGATATAATCTACGCCTGTTTCAGCCACCTTCACGATATTTTTTTTATTGATCCCGCCTGAAGCTTCAGTTTCGAACCGGTGATTAATTAATTCAACAGCCTTCCTGAGCATTTCAATGGACATATTGTCCAACATAATCCTGTCCACCCCTCCAATAGCAAGTACCTGATTCACTTCTTCCAGATTTCTGATTTCAATTTCAATTTTCAGATTCCTGCCCGCCGATGAAAGATAGGAATGAGTAGCCTTGATCGCCTTTTCCACTCCTCCCGCATAATCAACGTGATTGTCTTTCAGAATAATCATATCAAACAATCCAAAACGGTGATTACCTCCTCCGCCTATTGCCACAGCCCATTTTTCCATGATTCTGAAATTAGGTGTTGTTTTTCTGGTGTCAAGAAGCTTTGCCTGTGTATGTCTGATCAATCCTTTTAATTCATTGGTCGCAGTGGCAATCCCGCTCATTCGTTGCATGCAGTTAAGTACCAGTCTTTCCGAAGTGAGTATAGAGCGGGCATTGCCGCTTACCGTAAAAGCGATATCACCGTACTTAACGGATACGCCATCAGGGATGGTAACTTCCATTTTCAATCCGGCATCAACGCGTTTGAAGATTTTTTCAGCCATTTCTATTCCTGCCACAATGCCTTCTCCTTTAATGATCAGGCGGGCTTTATTTTGTGCATCAGCGGGAATGGAAGCGAGAGCGGAATGATCTCCGTCCCCAACATCCTCTCTTATCGCGAGATCAATAAATTCAGTAATGGCACTTTCGGTAAGATAATTCACGGTGTAAAAATAAAAAAAGGCTCTTAATAATTCAGAGCCGGTGGAGAAAATCGGCGTTATTTATTTACTCTTTGCTAAAATCCAAAGTATCTATGAGATAATTGCCGGAAAACTGTTTGATCAGAAAATATACACGAAAAGACCCGCCATTGTAAGTATATTTTCCTATGACAAACTTTAAACCTTCTTTTGAAGAACCCTGGTGTATATATTGAAAATCAACAGGGGGATATTTTATAAAAAAGTCTTTCAGCAGTACCTGTGCGTGTGACTTGCTATAACTCGATTTCTCCCCCAGCAAACCCAAGTCCACCAAATCGCTGAAATAAGTGGAAAGGTCTTTTGAACTTCCGGCCTTCAGGGCAGTCTTGCAGCTATTCAGAATCTCATCGCTGGTCTGAGCCTCCGCTGAAAAGATCAGGCAGAAAATCAGAATCAATCCGGTAAATGTTTTGTTATAATTATTCATCATTCAATAATATGTTCGATCCTCCAAAATTATGCCAACAATAGAATTACTCCGATTAAACAACTAAAACTATTAAATTGCAATCCATATTAACTAATTTTTAAATAAAATGAATAAAAAAGTTATACTAATAATCCTGGACGGTTGGGGAATCGCTACGAATCCTGCTGTATCCGCTATCGACAAAGCAAAGACTCCATTTATAAATTCATTATTCGCGAAGTATCCACATAGCAAGCTGGAGGCTTCAGGACTTGCAGTGGGCTTGCCCGCCGGACAAATGGGCAACTCTGAAGTAGGCCACATGAATATAGGTGCGGGAAGGGTGGTAAACCAGGATCTGGTCAGGATTAATAAAGCAGTGGAAGAAAAAACATTGGGCAAAGAACCTGTTCTGAAAGAGGCATTTGAATATGCTAGGAAGAACAATAAGAAAGTTCACCTGATGGGATTGCTCTCCGATGGTGGCGTACATTCTCAGATAAGCCATCTTAAAGCTTTATGCTCCATCGCTAAAGAGCAGGGAGTAAATCAACTTTTCATTCACGTTTTTACTGATGGAAGAGATACAGACCCACAGGGAGGACTGCAATATGTAAAAGACCTCGAGCAGCACATGGATAAAACCACCGGCAAAATAGCTTCTGTTATTGGAAGGTATTACGCGATGGATCGTGACAATAGATGGGAAAGGGTAAAACTGGCTTATGACCTGATGGTAAAAGGCGAAGGTAAAAAGTCGGCCAATATTCAGCAAGCCATCAAAGACTCCTATAAAGATGGAGTAACGGATGAATTTATAAAGCCTGTCATACATGTTGACAGCAGCAACAAACCGCTGGCGGTGATAGAAAAGGACGATGTGGTTTTATGCTATAACTATCGTACCGACCGTGGGAGAGAGATAACCATGGCATTGAATCAAGCCGATTTTCCTGAACAGCAAATGAAAAAGCTGGACCTCTATTATGTTACGATGACAAATTACGATGATAAATTTAAAGGGGTAAAGGTCATATTTGATAAAGACAATCTGGTCAATACACTTGGAGAGGTTGTATCAAAAGCCGGGAAAAAACAGATCAGGATCGCGGAAACGGAAAAATATCCTCACGTAACATTTTTCTTTTCAGGTGGAAGGGAAGAGCCGTTTGAAGGAGAGAAAAGATTGCTCTGCCCATCTCCAAAGGTTGCTACTTATGACCTTCAGCCTGAAATGAGTGCCAATGATATTAAAGACAAGATCATTCCTGAGCTTCGAAGCAAAGAACCTGACTTTATCTGTCTTAATTTTGCTAATCCTGATATGGTTGGCCATACCGGAGTTTTTGAAGCGGCGGTAAAAGCTTGTGAAACAGTGGACAAATGCTCGGAAGCCGTTATTACTGAGGCATTGAACAATGGTTATACAATTATTGTAATTGCTGATCATGGAAATGCCGATGTGATGATCAATGAAGATGGCTCACCAAATACAGCCCATACTACAAATTTAGTCCCTTGTATATTGGTGGATAAGGAATATGCTAAGCCTATTAAGGATGGTAAACTTGGAGATCTGGCTCCAACTATTCTTACACTCATGGGGATTGAAATTCCAAAGGAGATGACCGGGAATCCACTGCTATAGCAGCTACAACAATTGATGTGTTATCAAAAAGTCCGCCTAGGCGGACTTTTTTAGTTTATATCTTAAAATTTAACCTTATACAATCGAAAAAGCATTGTTTTTTATAAAACAACTCAAAAATTAATATCATTTTATAAAAATATGATCTATTTTGGTTTTTAGAACATTAAAAAATGATGTGTTTTATCAAAAATGTTGCTTTTCAGTTGATTTTAAAGGCTTTTCTTTGATAATTTATATGTGTACAAGAGTAGCAATATTTGTATTATTACCATATAAAGCAGCTTTCTTGCACTTCCTCTGTACCTCCCGTTGGGCCCTTCGAAAATATAATTATTTATATAAAACTTTTAATTATTCATTAATTTTGCCTATTTTATCAAG
>DATMOV010000215.1:0-7614 GCA_035568055.1 Cytophagaceae bacterium | reverse complement strand
GCTCTATGAGGTAGCGTCTTGATTTTGATGACTGATCCTGAATCTTAAATCTCACCCAATAAGCGGAGGCGGTATGGTTGTTGCGTACATAGTAATCGGGATTTTCTTTAAACTTAGCAGCCAATTGCCCTGAAACATCTTTGATGGTTAGTTTTGCGGTTTTATCTTCCAGCACATCCATATATTTTTCAACCAGCACATACTGAGTCAGGCTGTCAACAATAACAATAGCCTTGCTACCAAACACTGAGGAAATGGATAATAGAAAAAATGCAATATGTAGTCTGGTGTACTTCAAACAGTGGTAATTATTTCTATTCTAACGTACTGGCAGCACCGGAGGTTGGTAAAGAATAAAGAAGGCTTCAACAATAAACCTATTTGACTTCATCAGGTGTTTTCTCTTTACCTGGTTCATCAATCTGATTCTCGATATTTTTCCCTCCATTATTATTGTTAGGATCAGTATTCTCAGGATTGTTTTCCTTATTATTTTCCTGTGGCAAAGTCTGTTCCTGATTTTCTTCGTATGGAACTTCCTTAGGCTTTTTCTTTTTGTTCTTCCAGGTATCTGTTCCCTTAGGGCCCTCATAAGGCGTAGGAGCAGTGGCGACTTTTTTCTTCCTGGCCTTAGGCGCTGTTGGAGTGTATTGAACCTTCAGGCTCATAGAAGTATAGCCATCCTTTGTTTTCGGATCGGCCCTCTTACTTACATCATCAAGATAATCTGAGAACGTAATACGATAATTTACTTCCGCGATAACGCTTACTCTATGGTTTATGAAAACCGACAAACCCAGTCCCACAGGAATAACAACTCCCCAGCGTGGGTATTTTATTCCTTCTTTCTGTACAGCACCGGAATCTATTATATAGTATGATGTAGGTTTATATTTTAATAAACCGATACCACTCATAATATAAGGCTTGAACCTGCCTGGTTTGCTAAGTTTATCCGAACCCTTCCTCTGAAGATCGTCGATCAGCAATAATCTGCCATACAAATCCAATTCCATATCTGAAGATTTAAAACCAAGGTTGTATTTCCCGGTAAAATCTTTAGAAGCCATATGAAAATAAAAAAACTCTGCTCCGAAAATAGTGCGTGGCCAGAGTTTGTAATTCGCGCCCACAGAGAAACTAGGTCTTAAAGTTCCAAAAAGCCTGTTAGATAAATCACCGCGATAAGAGGCAAGCCCGAATGATCCGGTATAACTTACCGGCCCTCTGAAATAATAAGTATCAAATACCCGGGAATATTCCCGGGTCCTTGTGCCTTGTCCGTAGGAGATGAAAGACCAGAACATGGCCAAAAGGCAAGGAAGAAATCTGATACAGGTAAATGTGTGACTCATCGGCAAATAATATTACTGCAAATATTTGAATAATAAACTAATAAATGAAACCGTTATAATAAAAAAACATACTGCATGAAGAAAGGATACATGACTAAATCATTGTCTTATGAAAATGCTTCTTTCTCATACTCTTGGAATTTTCATGTTCACAGGGCTTTCCGCGCAGCCTGACCACACCTATGTAAGAGAATGTGATATCACGTTCAGAACGCACATTGTAAGAAGCATCAACCTGCGGCACATATCCAATGAGGAAATCTTCGGCAAAGGCAAGGTGGTAAAAATATTATTGGAAGCTGCCTTCGCAAACCAAATCTCCATTTACGACCCCTATAATAAAGCTCAACTCCTTAGCAAAGAAGCTTTACTGGAAAAGCTTACTGCAAAGGACGAAGATGGAACTGCTGATACTTATTCCTTCAGGCAACTTTACCAGATAGAAATTGGCGAAGACCTGGTGTTTGACAAGCAGCGCTCTATACCTGTCTATCAGGTAAAATACCTCACCATATTTATTCCGCAGGATATCAACTACAGAGGAATCCACGAACCTATAGCGACGTTCAGGTTTAGAGATTGCGAAAAAATTTTCAGACAGGATTACCTTTCTACAAATTCCTTCAATAACAACATGAAAATTAATTTCCGGGATGTCTTTCTGTTACACATGTATAAAGCTGAGATCGTAAAGATGGGCAGGGAGGATGATTTATATTTTGACCAGAAATATCCTGATCCTTCAAAGGCCTTCATAGCCCGAAAAAAATCGGAAGAAGAGGTACTGGAATATTTCTATAAAATATACAATCCAAAGTGAGCTGGATAAAATCCAATCATTAGCTGCCCTTCTTCCCCGTAAATATCTTAAATTTGCAATCTTATAATGTCGTTGACCTAAGACCTGACAGGTTTGCTTTTTATTTTAAGATGATATCTTAGATTATAAAAGCTTTATTAATTTTAATTAAAACCTGTCAGGTCTTAGGTCAACGACATTGAATCTTAATACATTGATTATGCTTGCAAAACTGGAAGAGCTGAAAAGCTCCATTGAAGGAGACCTGTTTACCGATTTTACCATGCGAACTCTTTATGCCACTGATGCTTCGGTGTATAAAGAGCTGCCCCTCGCGGTTTCCAGGCCAAAGTCAGAGGCCGATATCAAAAAACTGATCAGCTTTGCAAACGCCAACAAAACTTCGCTCATACCAAGAACTGCCGGCACTTCCCTGGCCGGACAAGTTGTCGGCAAAGGCATTGTGGTGGATGTATCAAAATACTGGACCAATATTCTTGAAGTTAACAGAGAAGAAAAATGGGTAAGAGTGCAGCCCGCTGTCGTATGCGATGAACTGAATAAATACCTGGAACAGTTCGGACTATATTTCGGTCCCGAGACTTCTACCTCTAACAGATGCATGATGGGAGGAATGGTAGGAAATAATTCCTGCGGATCTCATTCCATCATTTATGGCACTACACGCGATCATGTACTGGAACTTAAGACCATCCTCAGCGATGGCAGCAATGCTGAATTCAAAGCACTGAGCAAAGAAGAATTTGAAAAGAAATGTGTTGGTGATGCGCTGGAGAATAAATTATACCGGCATATAAAAGAAAATCTTTCAAGGCCTGAAGTGGCTGAAGAAATAAGAAAAGAATTTCCCAAACCAAACATCAACAGAAGGAATACCGGATATGCCATCGATGTGCTACTGGAATCAGAGCCATTTACCGCAGGTAAAGAGAAGCTCAATTTCTGCAAGCTACTCAGCGGCTCTGAAGGTACGCTTGCATTTACCACCGAAATAAAATTGAACCTGGTAGATCTTCCGCCGAAAGAAAAGGCGGTGGTGGCAGTTCACCTGAACAGTATTTATGAAAGTACCAAGGCAAACCTGATCGCTTTAAAATATAAGCCTGGCGCAGTAGAACTGATCGACGATTTTGTACTTCAATGCACTAAGGCCAATAGTGAGCAAATGCAAAATCGCTTCTTCGTGCAGGGCGACCCTGGCGCTTTGCTGGTGGTGGAATTTGCAAGACAAAGCAGAGAAGAAATTGATAAGCTTGCTAAAGACATGGAGGCAGACATGAGGGTGAATGGATTCGGTTATCATTTTCCGGTGCTTCATGGAGCTGACATCAACAAAGTATGGTCGTTGAGAAAAGCAGGACTTGGCTTGCTGGCCAATGTTCCAGGCGACCCCAAAGCGGTGGCATGTATTGAAGATACAGCGGTAGCCGTGGAGGACCAGCCGGAATATATCAGAGAGTTTCAGCTGATCCTGAAAAAATATAATATGGAATGCGTTTTCTACGCTCACATCGGCGATGGAGAAATTCACCTTCGCCCAATATTGGATTTGAAAAAAGAAGAAGACCGCCAGATGTTCTTCACCATCACGGATGAAGTAGCCAGCCTGGTAAAAAAATACAGAGGCTCACTTAGCGGCGAGCATGGCGATGGGCGTGTGCGTGGAGAATTTATTAAGAAGATGATCGGTGAAAAGAATTATAAGCTGATTGTGGACCTGAAAGCAGTATGGGATCCTAAAAATATTTTTAATCCTGGCAAGATCGTTCATACGCCAAAGATGAACGAATTTTTGCGCTACGAATCCGGACAAAAAACAAACCAGTTTAATACAGTATTTGACTTTTCAGCCACGGGTGGTGTATTAAGGCTTGCTGAAAAATGCAATGGTTCCGGCGATTGCAGGAAGTCTTCCATTATTGGGGGCACCATGTGCCCAAGCTATATGGTGACCAAGGACGAGAAGGATACCACCAGGGCCAGAGCAAATATTCTCCGCGAGTTTCTGACCAACTCCAGTAAGATTAACAAATTCGATCATAAAGAGATCTATGATGTAATGGATCTTTGCCTTTCCTGCAAAGGATGCAAATCTGAATGTCCGTCAAATGTAGATGTGGCTACTTTAAAAGCCGAATTCCTTCAGCAATATCATGATGCCAATGGGCTTCCCTTGCGCTCGCGCCTGATCGGGAATTTCGCCAAGGCAAACACGCTCAATTCAAATTGGCCAGGCATGGCGAATTTCTTTATGTCAAATTTCATCACCGGTAGTTTACTGAAAAAAATTCTGGGTATTGCGCCCCAAAGGCCGCTGCCAAAGCTTTCAAAAATAACGCTCAGAAAATGGGCGAAGAAAAATCTTGCTTCTCTCCAGCCCAAAGAAAATGTGAAAGGCAAAGTTTATTTGTTCGCTGATGAATATACCAATTTCAATGAATCCGAAATTGGTGTAAAAGCGATCCGGCTATTGACTCGCCTCGGCTATCAGGTAGAAATTCCTGATCATCTTGAAAGTGCGCGTACTTATATTTCCAAGGGAATGATCCGCGATGCGCAGAAGATCGCGAAGAAAAACGTCGCTATGCTCAAGGGGATCATCAATGATAAAAATCCTTTGCTGGGCATAGAGCCATCGGCCATACTGGGTTTCAGAGATGAGTATCCGGCGCTGGTTGATGCGGCAGAAAGAAAAGCTACCGAAGCGCTTGGAAAAAATTGCCTGCTGATTGATGAATTTATTTCCAGAGAAATTGATGCGGGGAAAATTACAAAAGCTGACTTCACTTCAGAAGTCAGCAAAGTGAAGCTACATGGACATTGCCATCAGAAGGCATTATCCAATGTGAACTATACTAAGAAAATTCTTTCTCTTCCAGCCAATTATTCTGTGGAAGTGATCCCATCCGGTTGCTGCGGCATGGCGGGCTCATTCGGATATGAAGAAGAACATTATGAAATCTCCATGAAAGTGGGTGAGCTGGTATTATTTCCCGCCGTAAGAAAAGCCGAAGCCACCACCATTATCTCCGCTCCCGGCACCAGCTGTCGTCATCAGATTAAAGACGGCACCGGCAGGGTGGCGAAGCATCCGGTGGAGGTGTTGTTTGAGGCTCTTTTGTAGTGCTGGGTACAGAGGAGTGCATTCTATAAAATATGTTCTTGGTGGTTGGTCCTGTCGGGAGAGTATAAAAAATCAAAACTTTCTTTTAGGTTCTTCTGTGTAAAAACATTCAGTGCCAGGATGACTTAAATCTATGATGTCCTTGTTATTTATTTCGATCATTTTATCCGTATTATTTAACTTGAATAATATATGTTTATCAGAAGATATATTACCTATCTCCCTTAAATTATCACCAGAAATGAGCTGATCCTTTGACATGTATTCTTTTCCGTTAATGCTGATTTTATATTCCATAGTTGCTGAATTTTATGTTTATGGATTTTAAAACGTAATGAAATTGGAAAAGTTCTGGAAATTAATCCATAAATGGAAAAGTTAAAAGCCTCAGTTACGTATCGTTCTGAACCTCAAATATGGAGCCCTGAGAAAATTATTAATTAAAAAAAACCGAGTGTTGCTTATAGAATCTTTTGTCGCTCTTCATAGAAATTTTTGAATAAGTGAAACCATTTAATTAAATAATTACTATTTAATTCTCGAGTTTGATCCATACTCTGCCCAAGGGCCTCAGTTCTTCTTTCTTTATTTCCTCTGTTACAACTCCAGTTTTGAGGCAATACAAATAAATAAACAAGCTGTCTGCTTTCCTGAATGAAGGCCGGCTGTCTTCAAATTTAAAAATAAAATTCTGCTCCGACTGCGCGCCTGTAGAAATCAACGTTTGAGTTTTAAGCCTGAACCAGTATGGATCTTTATAATCCATTTTATCTTTTATAGATTTGCAGTTCACGATCAGACGGTCATTAATTGCTGCTTTTACAGAATGATTAAAATAGCGGAGTAGCTCAGCGTTATTATGATCACATTGAAGAATAACTTTCAATCCTACAAAGGAGTGAGAAACAATATCTCCGGCAACCAGCCGAAGAAAAAAAGATTTTAAGTTAAAGGAATCGCCCAGCCTTTTATCTTCTATCGTAGTTAAGCTGATTGTATTCCAATATCCTTTTATCAGATCCATATTAGTAAGCTTGTCAAGATAATAGGTGATGAAGATCCCTCCGAAGAAAAGGCTTCCATTAAATGTTCTATTGGCATAAGAAGGGCCCTCCTCCCAGGCCACTACGGTATACTGAAGAATCAATACGCTAATAAGTGCGATACCCATATAAATCTGAATGCTTTTAGTCTGGAACCTTAACTTATAGGTAAATAAGGGAGAATTATTCATACAATTATTCAGGATAATGATCCAGATGGATGCAGAAATTAAAAAGTAAAGATAAAAAACAGGCATGGCATGAATAAACAACCAATAATCATAAAGTCCATGTGAAACTGAACCCAGAAAAAGAAAAACGGGAAAGGCAAGATAGGCCGGGAAATTCTTATAACGGTACCTGCTCAGTACAAAGCCATAAGCAACAATGGACGAATCCATCATGTGGCCTGGTACAGAAAGCATAGCTCTGCCATGAATAATGCCGGCGAGATCGCCATCGAAGTATAAAAGGTTCTCCATAAATGCAAAACCCAAAGCGGAGATGCATGCGTACAAAATATAGTCATACGCTTCATTCACGATTTTGGGAGCAAAAAGTAAAATCAAAAGCAGGGGAATAATTTTAACAAACTCTTCTATCAACCCTATTCCGAAAACAGAATAGAGTAATTTATGCAATGCGTCACCTCCAAGTGAAAACCCGTATCGGAATTCCAGTAAATCATACAGATAAAAACAGAACAGGGAAGTGATCATCCCAGTAATCAGTGTTAAGACAATGGATGTATAGCTCTCTTTTTCAAAAATGTCTATTCTTACAATGTAATAAAGCCATACCAGCATGATGACAAAAGCAGCCAGTGATCCTGTTAATTTCACATCTTTGAACATACGGCCCAATACTATTTTGTAGTAGCCTGTTAAATTGTGGTCTTCAAAATATAATCGCGTGGCAAGCTTGGGTGAAATGTATTTTTCGGTTTTCTTGTCATAAAGAAGCCTGATTAACTCCTGGTCATTGCTCTTGCTTTCCCAGATGTCAACAAGTTTCAGATAAGCTTCATCAGTATACTGATTTTTTTCTGAGCTTGCCTTTTTATAATTCATAATGGCCAACGCTGTATCATCAAGCAGTTGATTCACATTGCCTTCATAATAATTTAAATAAGGAAAATTTTTATTGGAGATTTGGTTCAGAAACGCTCTGGCTTCCTTGTATTTTCCTGCCTGGAAATTACAAAAGGCAAGCCCGAACCTTCCCATGTCAACATAGAAAGAGTCGGTGAAGGAAAGTTTATCGGAATAAAAA
>DATMOV010000214.1:0-15597 GCA_035568055.1 Cytophagaceae bacterium | reverse complement strand
GAAGGGGAGTGCTGGTAAAAGTTCTAAAAGTCGCCCTTGACGGTACCGACAGAGATATTGATAAGGGAGAATATGGAAATGCGCCGGCAGGTGATGATTATCTGATCATAGGCCACGAATCTTTTGGGATCGTTGAAGAAGTAGGTACCCATGTAAAAGAAGTTAAAAAAGGTGATTTTGTTGTAGCGACAGTGAGAAGGCCAGGTAAATCATTTTACGATAATCTTGGCATGCAGGACATGACTGCCGATGCTGTTTATTTTGAAAGAGGCATCAACCTTCTCCATGGATATTTCACCGAATATTATGTAGAAAGGCCTGATTATCTCGTGGTTGTTCCTGATGAATTCGCTGACCTTGGCGTGATGACTGAACCGGTTTCCATTGTTACCAAGGCTTATGAGAATACCATAGACATTCAGAGAAGGATGGGTATATGGAGACCAAAACGTGCCGCTGTGCTTGGTGCAGGTCCGCTGGGAATGCTTGCTGCATGGAAGTTCAGACTTGAAAGACTTGAAACTGATGTATTCAGCCTTGAACCAAAACCAAATATGAAATCCGACCTATTGGATGAAATAGGTGCTACTTATTATTCTGTAAAAGAAATGAGTATTGTGCAGGCTGCTGAAAAATATGGACATTATGATATAGTGCTTGAAGCTTCAGGTTATTCTCCCAATGTATTGGATGCCTGCTCGGCGGTTGGTAAAAATGGTGTGGTAATACTTGCCAGCGTTACTCCAAAAGAAATGAAGACTGAAGTAAACTTCTCCAAAATCAATATGGACTTTGTACTTGGCAACAAATTGATGTTCGGGACAGTGAATGCGAGCTATCATCACTTCAGCCTTTCTGTAAAAGATATCGGTTACGGCATGCAATTATATACAGGCTGGATGGAAAAGATGATCACACACGAACTCAAAGGCCTTGACCAATATGAAAAAGCCATGTACCTGCTTAACAACTCTTCAAAAGAGAACGCGTTGAAGATCGTGATTAAAGTAGCGGATATATAAAAAGTTATAAGTTGTAAGTTATAAGTTTTAAGTTTAAAACCGGGAATACTAACCATCCTGTTAAACTTGAAATTAAACTACAGATAAATCTAAAGTATATTTTAAATTAAGTTCAGGTTAGAAGTTTTGAGTAGCCCTATACCACTTAAAACTTATAACTTAAAACTCAAAACTTATCTAACATGCCTACAGTTGAAAAAAAGAGATTAAGAGATTATAAAGAAGGTCATCCCTGGAAAAAATGGGGACCTTATCTCACCGAACGACAATGGGGAACAGTGAGGGAAGATTATAGTCCCGATGGTTCCGCATGGGAATATGTAACACATGACAACGCACGCAGTAAAGCTTACCGCTGGGGGGAAGAAGGAATCGCAGGGATAAGCGATGATAAGCAGCTTTTGTGTATGTCTATGGCTTTCTGGAACTATAAAGATCCTATCATCAAAGAAAGAATCTTCGGACTTACGGGAAATGAAGGAAACCATGGAGAAGATCCGAAGGAATATTATTACTACCTCGATAGCACGCCCACACATTCATATATGAAAATGCTTTATAAGTATTCTCAACATGAATATCCATACTCACAATTAGTGATCGAGAATAGAAATCGCGGAAGGTCTCAGCCTGAATATGAATTAGTAGACACAGGCGTATTCGATGAAAATAAATATTTTGACATTTTTGTTGAATATGCAAAAGCCGATACCGATGATATACTTATAAAAATTACCGTTTGTAACAGGGGTAAAGACGAGGCAAAGCTTGCGGTAATGCCGACTGCATGGTTTAGAAATACATGGTCGGGTATGCCGGATTCTATAAAGCCAAAGATGTTTGTTGGAGATGAAAATTCAATAAAGATGAAGCATCCCGAATTGGATGATTTTCATCTTTATTGTCAGCAGCAACCACAACTTTTGTTTTGTAACAATGAAACAAATAGTCAGAGGCTTTATAAATGCGATCATCCTACCAGCAAATATTTTAAAGATGGAATCGGTGAATATTTAATTCACAATGATCAGGGTGCCATCTGCCATGATAGAGAAGGAACAAAGGCGGCTGCTAAATTTGATATCACCGTACAAGGAGAGAATGATTACATCATCAAGCTGAGATTAGTGAACAGAGCATTGAATCAACCTTTTGGAGATTTTGATGTTTTATTCAATCAAAGAAAAGGAGAGGCTGATGAATTTTATAATGAGATTCAGACTGGCATTACCGATGTGGATTTGAAAGATGTGCAGAGGCAAGCCTTCGCAGGTATGATGTGGGGAAAGCAATTCTATTATATGAATGTCGCAGAATGGCTTGATGGTGATCCAGGATCACCTCCTCCTCCTGAGCAAAGAAAGGCTGGTAGAAATAATCGCTGGCGCCACATGACCAATGCCGATATTATTTCCATGCCCGATAAATGGGAATATCCCTGGTATGCCGCATGGGACCTGGCTTTTCACTGTATTCCAATCGCACGTATAGATCCTGATTTCTCTAAAGGACAGCTGGTACTTTTCCTTAGAGAATGGTATATGCACCCCAACGGACAAATTCCCGCTTACGAGTGGAACTTCGGAGATGTAAATCCACCGGTGCATGCTTATGCAGTACTTAGAGTTTTTCAGATTGATAAAAAAGTACGAGGCGATGATGGTGATCTTGATTTCCTTGAGCAGTGTTATCATAAACTGTTGCTTAATTTCACATGGTGGGTAAACCAGAAAGATACAGAAGGCAATAACATTTTTGAAGGCGGATTCCTGGGACTTGATAACATCGGAGTTTTTGACAGAAGCAATGCTTTGCCTACCGGAGGTTATATAGAACAGGCGGATGGAACTAGCTGGATGGCGATGTATTCACTTAACATGCTTCGCATATCACTTGAGCTTGCAGTAAACAAACCGGTATATCAACATACAGCCAGCAAGTTTCTTGAACATTTTCTTTTCATCGCGGGAGCGCTGAATAATATTGGAAGCACCAATGTGCCGCTATGGGATGACGAAGATAATTTCTACTATGACATTCTTCATACGCCTGATGGAAAAACGGCAAGGCTAAAGGTTCGCTCGATGGTAGGTTTGATTCCGCTCTTTGCTGTGGAAACATTAAAACCTGAAGCGTTGGTTAAGTTGGATTTCTTCCGTGAGAGGCTCGAATATTTTCTTAAAGAGCGTCCCGACCTCGCCAATCTGGTATCACGCTGGACTGAGCCAGGTGCAGGCGAAACGCGATTACTTTCTTTGTTGCGCGGATTTAGAATGAAACGTATTCTGAAAAGAATGCTGGATGAAACGGAATTTTTGTCGGAGTATGGAATAAGAGCGTTGTCTAAATTCCATAAAGACAATCCTTATAATTATTATCATAAAGGCACTACGTTTTCTGTTGGTTATCTTCCTGCTGAGTCTGACTCAGGACTGTTTGGCGGTAATTCAAACTGGAGAGGTCCTATCTGGTTCCCTGTCAATTATCTGATCATAGAATCGCTGCTTAAATTCCATTCTTATTATGGAGACGATTTTAAAATCGAATATCCTACCAATTCCAATAATTTTATAACCATCAAGGAGGTTGCTTCGGAGCTCAGTAAACGTATGATGAAGATCTTTACCAAAGATTCTAATGGACACAGAGCTGTATATAACCATAACAAGTTCTTACAAGCTGATCCTCATTTCAAAGATTATATTCTCTTTTATGAATATTTCCACGGAGACGATGGCTCTGGTATCGGCGCCAACCACCAGACAGGCTGGACAGGCCTTGTAGCCGATATGATCCATAAGTTTTCGGATAAATATTAAATTTTAGATGATTATCAAAAGAGCTACAAAAGTTCTAACCCTTTGTAGCTCTTTTAAAAGTTGCTCCACCTTCAATTATTTTGAATTATTCAAAACAATTTTTCATAATTAGCTGGTTAACTGCATTGCCGAATTGCTCTTCATAGCCGAGTTTTCTAGCTTTTTCCAGGTCTTCACAAGCCATAACTTTTTCCTTTTTATCCAGGTAGATCATGGCTCTGTACTTATAGCCTACCGGGTACTCAGGATTCATTTCTATTCCTTTATTAATATCTCCGAGGGCTTCATCAAGGTTTCTCATTTGATGTTTTGCGTTACCTCTTTTCAGGTATGCTTTGTAATAAGTGGGATTTAGCAGGATGACTTTGTCAAAATCTGATATGGCCGCAGTATAGTTCTCAAGTTTAATCTGGCTTAAACCACGATTGTAATAATTGATAATGTCAGTGGTATCCAGTGAAATCGCTTTATCACTGTCAAGAACAGAACTTTTGAAATCGCCTGTATTATATAAGGCCAGGCCCCTTTCTTTATAGGATTCGGCATGATAGGGCTTAATAGTTAATGCTTTTGTTAAATCTTTAATAGCTCCTTTATAATCATTTATTTCTGTTTTAGAAATACCTCTTCTGAAATATGCTTCAGAAGAATTTGGATCCATTTTAATTACCTTATTATAAATTTTTATGGCAGTCCAATAATTACCATTTTTTTCTTCTTCATATCCTTTATTGAACAGGGCTTCTTTGTCATCGTCGCCTGTGCTTAAGGCAGGTAAAGAGGCTAAAACAAATAAAAACAAAATGATGGCTTTGGCTTTAAAAATTAATTCTGTTTGTGGTGTTCCCATGTATTAAATCCCAAAGTGATTTTTCTCATTATTTGGTCTAATCAAAGTACGTATAGGTCTATATATATGTTGCATCTGGAATTATTTTTATTTACTTGCAGTTTTTTATAGCATTAATGCTGAAGATCTTAATTAAAATATAATAAGCAAATTATTCTCATCTCTTAAAATATGGGTTTGTTATTTGGCGGAAAATTATGGGAAAGAGGTATCATGAATGATAAGCCTCCATCAAAGAAGAAAAAATATCGATATTGATCAATATTTTGTTTGTATAATACAACTTGACTGGTTTCTAAATCGTATAAGCAAGAGTATAATGACTTACAATATAAACCCTGCTTATATGAAAAAGCTCATTTTATTTATCGTCCTAATGGTTGTGATTTCCTGGTCAATAAACGGATGTGTTTCAGGTCACAGATCTCAAGCCTGGCATCCACGATCTCATAAATAGAATCACAATCACAATAGAGAGCAGACAGTACTGCTCTTTTTTTTGCAAAGAGTCGTTTATCCCGGCCTTAATTCGTGGGGCGGGGTGCGTAGATCAGACCTCGTAAGAATAATTTTTCCAAAGCTCAGAAAGTAGTTTTTCCTCTACCAATGGCTTATTTATATATCCTATATTTTTGTCCCCAATAATTTGTTTGATGTCATATTCATGGATTGAGGTTGTCAGTACAATAACCCTTATCCTTTGCTCATTGTCAAATCGCATTTTTTTAAAAGCTTTGATAAATTCAAAGCCATCAGTATGTGGCATATTCAGGTCTAGCAGGATTATTTCCGGGCATTGTTTGGAATTTCCCAGAGCAAAATCGTGAATAAAATTAATGGCATCAGTTCCATTATTTGTAATCTTGATAGTGTCAGTAATCTTCATTCCGCGAATGATCCTTTCATTCAGGAAATTCGTGACATGATCATCTTCAACGAGTAAAACGCAATTGATTTTATTCATAATCAGTAATTAGTAAGATGAAAATATATAAAAATACGATTAAAATTAAAAATAACTGTTTGAGAGCTATTTTTGTTATATTTTCACCTGTTTTTTTATTTGAATGAAGAAACGGTATAGGTTAGCCTTTTAATCTTCAATAGTATTGGCCTTTCTAAGCTTGCTGTTTTTGTAACCGTATATGAAATAAATAAATAAACCGATGACGAGCCATATAAGGAATCTCAACCAGTTGATCACACCCAGTTCTGTCATAAGATAAAGATTACATATCAATCCCAGCACTGGTATAAGTGACAAGTTTCTCAGCCAGGAAAAAACAGATATCATCATTACAAAGAACAGGAAAAAAATCATCGGTATTTTATGATGGAAATTTCCGGGATCATCCAAACTAAAAAGATCTAAGAAAAAATCGCTTTTGAAAATGACCATCAGGCTCAAAGACAAAATGACAAGCGGTGGCAGGATGTATTTACTATTGACATAAGGCACCCTAAATGATTGGTTCCTGGAGCGGCTTTCATTCATCACAAGCACACCTCCGCAGACTAATATAAATGCGAATAATGTTCCGATGCTGGTCATATCAAGCACGATCTTCAGGTTTACAAAAAGTGTTGTAATGCCAACTAACGTACCTGTTATGATGGTCGAAAACGATGGTGTTTTAAATCTGGGATGTATTTTTGAAAAGATGGGAGGCAGAAGCCCGTCTCTGCTCATGCTCATCCAGATCCTGGGTTGTCCCATCTGGAATACCAGCAGCACGCTGGACATGGCAACTATAGCGCTTACAGCGATAATTCCTGACAGGAAATGCAATCCTGTTTTTTCAAAAGCAAAGGCCAGCGGATCACCAATGCCCAGCTCTTTATAATTTACCATGCCGGTAAGCACCAGTGTGATCACCACATATAAAATGGTGCAGATGCCCAGTGAATATATCATGGCGCGCGGAAGATCTTTCTGAGGATTTTTACTTTCTTCAGCCGCGGTGGAGATCGCGTCAAATCCTATATACGCGAAAAACACCGCCGAAACACCTTTCAGCACTCCTGATATGCCGTGAGGTGCAAATGGGCTCCAGTTGCCTGTGTCCACATAAAAAGCACCGACTATAATCACCATCAGAATGACAAGCAGCTTAATGCCAACCATAATATTCCCGGCAGTCCTGGTTTCTTTGATCCCTATATATACAAGGCTGGTAATGATGGCTGTGATGATCAAGGCGGGAAGATCGGCAACGATTCTGATGCCCGCTATTACGGGAGCATTCTTCCAGGCAAGATAGGCGTCCTGAATATTTGAATTGATTGCGCTGAATGTAATTCCTTTTGAGAGAAGTTGTACGGCTTCTTTGTAACCCTCTGATGCTGTAAGATAGTCGGTGATCAGAAATTCTGTGGGATAAAATCCAAGTCCTCTTACTAAATGCGTAAAATAGTTTGACCAGGAGATGGCTACAGCAATATTTCCGATGGCATATTCCATCAGCAGGTCCCAGCCTATGATCCATGCGATCAACTCCCCGAAAGCGGCATAAGCATAAGTATAGGCACTTCCTGAAAGAGGGATGGCAGAAGCAAACTGAGCATAACATAAAGCGGAAAACAGACATGCGATTGCGGTAAAAACAAAAAGTAAAGACACTGCTGGTCCGCCCTGAAAACTTGCTTGCCCGATCGTACCGAATATCCCGGCGCCAATAATGGCGGCGATACCAAAAGAGGTGAGATCCCTTAAAGAAAGGGTTCTTGACAGGCTATGTCCCTGACTTTTTTCTGCAAAATCCAGCTTCTTGCGGAATAGGTTTTTATATTGCATTGATTCTTGCTAAGAAGAAATTAATACTGAATATCGCATACATATTACGTAACTTTATTCAAAATCCGCTACATGTTATTGGAAAGAAGAAAATATCCATTGTTGCCAACGCATCTTTTTATCAGGAGAATTTTGTGGTATGCCGCATTTTCTAATCTCACATTGATCTTCTCGCTGAGCCTGGGGATGGTGGGGTATCACCATTTTGCTGAACTCGGCTGGGTTGATTCTTTTTTAAATGCTTCTATGATCCTCACTGGCATGGGGCCGATAGATCCGATGCCAAATGAGGCATCAAAAATTTTCGCCGGCTGTTATGCATTGTTCAGTGGCATCGCATTTCTTTCAATCGTAGCAATTTTAATTGGACCTATACTTCACAGGCTTTTTCATATTTTTCATCTTGAAGTAAGTGATGAAAATGTAAATAAAGAAAATGAAAAATAAAATCATCACCCGTTCGGTATGGATACTTTCCCTGGTAAGCCTTTTTACAGACATATCCAGTGAAATGCTATACCCTGTTATGCCGATCTATCTAAAGACCATCGGTTTTTCCGTCGTCATTATTGGGATACTGGAAGGCTTTGCTGAAGCCACCGCTGGAATAAGCAAAGGGTATTTTGGTAATCTTTCCGATCAGATGGGAAGGAGGCTTCCTTTTATCAGCTGGGGTTATTTGCTCAGCTCGATTTCAAAACCCATGCTGGCTGCTTTTATATTTCCCGCCTGGGTTTTCTTTGCACGAACTATTGACCGTCTTGGAAAAGGATTGCGGACAGGAGCAAGAGACGCTATGTTGTCTGACCAGACTGCTCCGGAGAACAAAGCGAAAGTTTTTGGTTTTCACAGAGGTATGGATACACTTGGCGCGGCGATAGGCCCAATTGTAGCGCTTCTTTATCTTTATTATAATCCAGGTTCTTATAAGACTTTATTTTTAATCGCTTTTATTCCGGGTATCCTCGGGGCGTTGCTTACTTTTCTTCTCAAAGATACAGGTACCAAAGCTGTTGCTAAAACAAATTATTCCTTCTTCCAGTTTTTTAAATACTGGAAACTAAGTTCACGCGAATATAAACAGCTGGTGATCGGTTTGCTGGCATTCACTTTCTTCAATAGTTCCGATGTGTTTTTGCTACTGATGCTTAAGCAAAGGGGATTTGATGATACCATGGTAATATCTGCTTATATATTTTATAACCTGGTCTATGCGGTCACTTCTTATCCCATGGGTAGGTTGGCTGACAGGATAGGAGTGAGGACAACTTTTATGACGGGCCTGGCAATATTTGTTGTGGTCTATATGGGAATGGCGTTTAACAAGAATATAATTGGTTTTTATATACTGTTTTTTCTTTATGGAATATATGCTGCAAGCACAGAAGGAATTTCCAAAGCCTGGATCAGCAATGTGTCAGAAAAAAAGGATGTTGCTACCGCTATCGGTTTTTATTCTTCTTTCAACAGCCTGCTTACCATGTGTGCAAGCGCCATCGCAGGTTTGATCTGGTATCATTTTAATCCTTCAGCGACTTTTATATTTACCGGATGCGGGGTTTTGATGGTGATTATATATTTTGTGTTTAGAAAAGTGTCAACTAAATCCTGATAAAATTTTCTTGATTATTGCCTTTAATAAACGCTGGCTGTTTACGATAACATTTCTCTGATGGCAGAAGCTTTCAGTATACATTCCTCATATTCTTTTTCGGGATCGGCTTCATAAGTAATGGCACTGCCAGCCTGGAAGGAAAGGTATTTATTTGTGGAGTTATATAATAAACTTCGGATGATGACATTGAAATCAAAATTTCTGTCAGGAGTAATATATCCAATGGCACCTGAAAACAAACCTCTTTTAGAAGGCTCGTATTTTTCTATAAGTTGCATGGCGCTGATTTTTGGCGCTCCCGTCATGCTGCCCATTGGGAAAGCATTTTTAATGACATCAATAAAATGAATATCTGCTCTTTTCTTTCCAACGATTGTTGAGATCATCTGGTGGACATGTTTAAAACTGTAAATCGCGAACAGCTCTTCCACTTTTATCGTTCCAGCCTCGCAGCTGCGGGCTATATCATTTCTTACCAGATCAACGATCATCATGTTTTCAGAAATCTCTTTCTCGCTGTTCATGAGCTCGGCTTTCAATAGCAAGTCTTCTTCTTTGCCTGAGCCTCTTTTTCTGGTGCCTTTGATCGGTTGTGAAATCAACAGGCCATTGTCGTTCTTTAAGAATCTTTCGGGTGATGCGCAAAGTAAATATTTATCTTCCAGCCTGAAGAAAGCGGAAAAAGGCATGGGTGATTTTTGATTTAACTGAAAGTACAAATCGACCGGATCAATCAAAGCATTCTTTGCGAAGAATTCTATACAGAAATTGATCTCGTAAATATCTCCTTCTATTAAATGATCACGCAGCATAGAAATTCTTTTCAAATATTCATCCCTGCTTAAATTCTGTTTTATCTCTATGCTGGCTTTAGGGTGTGAGGCTTTCATTTCAATCCCTGAGATCTCCCGGTAAATTTTTTCCGGATCATCAACTGATTCAATAACGATCTTGTCTTCCCTGAAAAATATCAGATGGGCCGGCTGGAAAAAATAGAGATCAGGAAACAGCAAAGGATCATTTTTCATTGTTGAGAGCTTCTCCACCTCATTTTTCAGGTCGTAAGAAAAAAAACCAAAAAGATAATCTTTATGAAGTTCCGTGAAGTCCTTTAATGCTGAAAATGCATGGCCAGCGTTAAAGGAAACAGAATCAATACTGCCGGTGGCCAGCATGAGCTGGAAAGGCTCGTGCGGATACGGTATCTGATTATTATTAAAAAAGGCCGACACCTTAAACTTTTGAGCCCATGTCAAAGATTTTCGTAGAAGATCTTTGGTATATGTTCCTTCAAATGTTTTCCTGCTGCGCAATTTATTTTTTTGTTAGATTTTCCAAAGCAGCTTTGGCTTTGTTGTCAATGCTGTTTTTGTATTCGTAATTTTTGTACGATAAGGCCATGGTAAAATATTGCCTAGCCATATCGTTGTTGTTATATTTTCTATAAATATATCCCAGGTTCAAAGCTGAATTGGGTGCAAAATAAAATTTTTCATCGTTGTATTCGTGTGATAATTTAATGGTGCGAAGATACAAGGGAACTGCTTTTTCCGTTACTCCCATATTATGATAAATTCTTGCCTGTCTGTAGTTATATTCTATCAGGTCTCCTGGCTTTGTATTTTTGTCAGCCTGAAATTCTTTCAATAAATCCAGCGCTTCTTTGTAATAGCCGCCATCGCTATAGAGCCTGGCTTTCATCAATATTTTATTCGGCAACTCTTTCTTCCTCGCGAACTTTTCAGCATTCTTATCAGCATCTGAGAGTTCCTCTCCGCTTTCGAGTATCTTTTCAATATAAGGGTTAGCGAGTTCTGTCTGCCCGTTCAGGTAGTAGCATAAAAATATTTTATAGTAGGAATCTTTGATAAAGTTACTGCCTCTATAATTTTTCAGAAATTTCTGAAAGCAGGAACGGGCTGCCGTATAGTCGGCTTTATGCAGGCAAATATCGCCTTTCATTACTTCGGTAAATGGAATATATAGATAAGCCGGAGAGGAGGGCAGTGTTTCCAATATCTTTAGCGCTTCCTCGTCTTTCCCGTTTTTAAGAAAAACTGAGCTGCTCAGGAAAGCGATCAGAAGGTTGTCAGGATTGTCCAGTGTTAGATTGGTGACCATTGAAAGATCTTTTTCATCTTTTGCCAGGATATAGGTTTCAGCTACCGTTTTTAGTATGCTCGCTTCAAGCTTATAAGTATTGCTGCCAGCGATAACTTCATCCAGCATTCTCATGCCATCCGGTACTGTGCCATTCATTCCTATCAGGCTCACAATCCAACTGTATTTTTCAGGAACCGATCCAATCAGTATATTTAAAAGACCGAGTGATTTTTTATTTGGGATAAAAGCCGGATACAACTTTTTATTTTTTTCCAGGAGATCGTAGGCTTCTTTAATATCCAGAAATGCACTCCCTTCATCACCGAATTTGAGCTTTACAAATGCCCACTGCAGCCTTACTTCCGCCTGGGTAAATAAATAATAGGGAGATTTTTCTTTCAGATCGGAAAGCAGGCTCATCCTTTTATCTTCATGATCGAGTAAGGCTTCATACAAGGCAGGATCTTCAGATACAAGAAGCCTGATAATGTCTCCATAATTAGCTATATAAATAGCTATTCCGTTTTGAGGATCTTCTTTAATGGATGAGTTGATCAGTTTTTCCCCGCTTTCTGCTTTCAGTTTTAGAAAATCAGTATAAGCATTATTAATAGTCGGCGTAAAAGTAAATTTTCCATAAGATGGAAAGACGGGAGCCACGATACAGAAAAAAAACACAGAAAAAAGTATAAAAAAAAGGTGGGGAAAACTCACCACCCTTTTTTTTAAAATATGACTCTTATTTTGTGCTTTGCCCAATCAGATTATTTTTTTGACGCTGCTTCAGCAAGTACAGGAGATTCCACATCCGAGAATATTCTTCCGCAATGTTCGCAAACGATGATCTTTTTCTTTTCTCTGATATCTACTTGTCTCTGTGGAGGCACCGTATTAAAACATCCGCCACACGCATCTCTTTTTACCGCTACCACAGCAAGTCCATTGTTGGCATTCGCCCTTAACTTATTGTATGAATTCAGTAATCTCGGTTCGATAGCCTTGGCTGCCTTATCTCTTTCTTTCTTAAGCTTGGTCTCTTCTTCCTTGCTCTCTTCAACGATTATTTCCAGCTCCTGTCTTTTATTCTTAAGATCTTTTTTTCTTTCCGATAAAGTTGCTTTGGTATCCTTTATCTCATCGTTTTTCTGCTCAATGCGAGCCTGAGATTCTTTGATCCTTTTTTCGGAGATCTGAATTTCCAGTTGCTGCAATTCTACTTCTTTGGTGATAGCGTCGTATTCTCTGTTATTTCGTACGTTCTTCTGCTGGTCTTCATATTTTTTGATATTCTTGCCGGCATCTTTGATAGACTGCTTATTCTTGGTGATCTCAGCTTCAAGATTTTCAATTTCTGAGTTGAATTTGCCTACTCTTGTTTCATAACCTTCAAGCTCATCTTCAAGATCTCTCACCTCTTCTGGGAGGTCACCTCTGACTTTTTCCAGAGAATTTAACTTTGAATCGATGTTTTGTAACTTGACGAGGGCTTCTAATTTTTGTGCTACGGTACTTTCCATTATTTATTAAAGATAACTTATAGGATTAGTATTAGATACGGATAAAACGAGTGCAATATTACTAAATTTCTGAATCAAAAGCTCATAAATTAATTCTTTTGTATAAACTTCACTTTCATAATGGCCAATATCGGCAATAATTATGTCATTTTCCGCATCGAAAAACTCATGATATTTAAAGTCGGAGCTAATAAAAACCTGAGCTTCGGCCTTCACGGCGTTTTTTAAAAGAAAGCTTCCGGCTCCGCCGCAAACTGCAACTTTTGATATTTTTCTACCCAGCAATTTGGTGTGTTTGATCACTTTTAACCCCATTCTTTCTTTCAGGTAATGCAAAAAGGCTGTTTCATCCAGGGCGGGTTCCAATTCCCCGATCATGCCTGATCCGATTCCTTTATTATTGTTTTCCAGCAGATTAAGGTCAAAAGCTGGTTCCTCATAAGGATGGGCTTTGATCAGGGCAGATATTACCTTGCTTTCAAGATATCCCGGAAAAATAACTTCAACCCGGTTTTCTTTTACAAATTCTACCTTATTCGCTGATCCAATAGCTGGATAAGCCGCTTCATTGGGTTTAAAACTGCCGGTACCTTCAACCCGGAAACTGCACTCACTGTAATTTCCTATTTGCCCGGCTCCTGCATGATAAATAACCTTTAAAACCTCCTCGGTTTTTTCTACCGGGATAAATGTTATCAGTTTTTTAAGCTGATGTGTCTTTGGAACAAGAACACTCGTATTCTTCAGACCCAGCTTCTGGCAGATTTTTGAATTGACCCCGCCCATCACATTGTCAAGATTGGTATGGATGGCATAAATAGCGATATCATTCTTCAGCGCTTTGATAAGTGTGCGTTCCACATAATTACTGCCGGTCAATTTTTTCAGCCCTTTAAAAATAATAGGGTGGTGCGCTATAATGAGGTCGCATCCTTTCTTTATGGCTTCATCGACCACTTCCTCTGTCACATCCAGTGCGATAAGTACGGCTTTAACTTCGGTTTCAGAACTGCCGGTAAGGAGCCCGCAGTTGTCATAGCTTTCCTGATAAGCTAGTGGAGCGAACTGCTCCAGCACCGAGGTCAGGTCTTTTATTTTAGTCATGCCTTTATTGATGAATTGCTAAATTGCTATATTGTCTTCAATTAAACAATTAGGCTTTGCTCAATTCATTTTGTTCATGATATTTTTTAAGATCATCCTGCTGCCTTTCAGCTTCCTTTATTACCTGGTTACCACGTTAAGAAATCATCTGTTTAATATTGGTTATAGCCATTCTTTTAAGTTTGATATTCCCGTGATCAATGTTGGTAACCTAAGAGTTGGGGGAACAGGAAAAACGCCGCATGTTGAATATCTGATAAGTCTTTTGAAGGATCGTTACAAAGTCGCTACGCTGAGCAGGGGATATGGAAGAAGAACTCAGGGATTCATTATTGCTGACGAAGATTCAGATGCCAGCCTGATAGGAGATGAGCCTATGCAGTATTATCGCAAGTTCGCTCAAGATATTGTCGTCAATGTTTGCGAAGACCGGGCTTATGCAATCCCGCAGATATTATTTGAGAGAGAAGAAACGCAGGTAATTCTCCTGGACGATGCTTATCAGCACAGGACGGTAATTCCCAGCCTGAATATTTTGCTGAGTGATTTCAAAAATCCTTTTTATAAAGACTGGCTGCTTCCCTCCGGTCGCCTGCGCGAATCCAGGCATGGAGCTTCCAGGGCTGATGTGATCATTATTTCCAAATGCCCCGAAAATCTTTCAAAATCCCAGATGAAAGATATAAAAAGAGAGGTTCGAAAATATTGCAAGGAAAGTACTCCGGTATTTTTTACCTCTTTTAAATATGGACAGCCTAAAGCTATTTATGACACTCATATCGAGCCTGCTGGCAATGCAAATGTATTGTTGTTCTCAGGAATTGCGGATTCTGAAGTTTTGCGAAAAAAAATTGATTCGGATTATAAGCTTACCAAAAACATTGATTTTTCTGATCACCATAAATATTCCGAAAATGATATTCAAAGCATCATCCGGGCATTTAATGAGATCAAAGAAGAAAATAAATTTATTCTTACGACAGAAAAAGATATGGTAAAGCTGACGGATAAAAGAATAATAGAAATATTCTCAGGGTATCCGGTTTTTTATATTCCTGTAGAGGTTTATTTCTTATATGAAGAACAAAAGTTCGATGATCTGGTAATTCGAACTATAACAGATCACGCAGCTTTTAAATAAAGTTTGCAGGCTTAATAAAGACGGTTTTCTTTTTAAATGAGAAATCACAGGTTAATTTTGAAGGTGCGAAGGATTGATTACTTATTGGTTTTAACTTTTATCTGGCTATCAGGGCAGTATGCTATTGCTCAGATATTAGATGATTCTACCAAACTGGTTTACGGGCTTCATTCAACCTCTTATGTTTTGGAAGAAGATATTCTGAACAACAGCGGAAGAAAATTCAGTCCTGACACTTCCATCTCTGATATTCACAATTACGGCAAGCTTTATCGCGGACATCAGGTCTATCAGGACCTTGGTAACCTTGGTACGCCGGCAGCTCCGATATTTTACCAGCCTCCATCCCAGATAGGAAAGACACTCGGCTATAATGGTTTTAATTTATATGCCTATGATCCTGAAAAGACAAAATATTTTGACACCAGATCTCCATATTCTTCCCTGAGCTATATTCAGGGCAGCCGCGGACAGCAGATATTAGAAGGCGAGTTTTACAGAAATGTTCATTCAAGATGGAGCCTGGGTTTTAGCATGAAGTCGCTGAGCTCAAAAAAGGTCATTGGTGCAGTTTCCACATCCAGCAGCACAGACAATAGGCTTGCCAGTATTTTTACATTTGTTTTTTCTAC
>DATMOV010000213.1:0-6540 GCA_035568055.1 Cytophagaceae bacterium | reverse complement strand
AATTCTTCCCTCTCTATCCAGAATCCCTTTATCCGACTCCCTTTTCTATTTACTGCTCCACGATGATAGCATCCAAACAACTTTTTCCTGAGCTTGTATAAAGTCGCTCATCATATTGGAAGAGCCGTCATCATTGGCTTCATTAGCTTGCTTCAGGAGCTCTCTTTCTTTTATAAGTATGATTGTGAAATTTGCCAGCGTGTCTTTTACTGTTGTTCTTGCATCGGCCACATCTTTCATCTCTTTGATTTTAGAAATCTTGAGATAATCTGAATAAGCGTGCATTGGAACATAGCCAAGTGTTCTTATCCTTTCAGCGATCTCGTCTATATCTTCAATAGACTGCCTGTATATTTCTTCGAATTTTACATGAAGGGTAAAAAAATCATTGCCACGTATATTCCAGTGAAAGCCGCGCAGGTTTTGATAAAAAATATGATAGTTCGCCAACAGGTCATTCAATTTTTTTGCCAGAGCCTGAGCCTTCTCATTATCTATTCCGATCTGATTAAGTTTTGAGGTAGCCATAAAATGGTTTCTTTGTTGTATGATAAATTAACATCATATAGGTATTATTGTTCAGATTAGTTCTGAGCTGTAAAAAATTGGGTATTTCAATATGCGATGTATTTAAATAAGAATTAAGAAGGTCGCCGCTAATTCTTAATAAATTCACACTCGTTATTTGGAGAATAAAAGCATTAGTCGTACTTTTGGCATTCATTAAAATGGAGTGGTAGTTCAGCTGGTTAGAATGCCTGCCTGTCACGCAGGAGGTCGCGGGTTCGAGTCCCGTCCATTCCGCAAGAATAAATACAAACCCTTGTAAGTCAAAAACTTGCAAGGGTTTCTTGTTTTGGTACGTAAACTTTTTTATATTAACAATGAATAACCATACCCCAAAAATTCATTGATTTATGCCAGGCAGTGTAAGTAAAAGAGCCATTTTATTGGTATTTATTTTGACTGTATAAAATAAAATCTACAATATATATAGCTAATAATAAGCTATATATATTGTAGATTTATAGGTTTCAAAACCTTGTGGGTCTTTGCTCTATAAGTTCCATTCCTGCTTTCCCTCATATATTCAATAAATATTTTTATCAACCTTAAAAATCAATTTTTAATCTATAATCTTAAATGTTAAATCAGCGCTATAAATTACAGCAAAGCATTACTTATACTTACAGACCAGCAAAGTATATTTCTCTATTTTTAATTTATTTTCATCATTGAGAATTATCAAACATAAAAAATCATTTTCTGTAGTTACCCAAAAATCTGGAAATTCCGAATACAATAAAATTATTTTGAAGACCAAGGTTAGGATTTTTTAATCCGCCATTGGAAAGGTGTCGGAATCTGTATTGAAAATTGAGCGCAGTCATCTTATTTAATTTCACCTGAAATCCTGCAGGCAGATTAATTCCAAATATGAGCCCGTTGGCTTGTCTTTCAGTATTTACGGTAATGTTGTAAACACCATAGCCGGGCATAACATACACAAGTACACAAGGCACAATTGCAAAACTGTATTTCATCGAGATATTTAATCCGTATTCAATATATTTAAAATTATGACCTACAGATGCAGGATTGATCTGAGGCTCAAAATTGATCCACAAAGAACTTTTATTGTTTTCATTTTTGGTAAAGCTATGGGCGAAGTTTGCCATAATCAGAATAGGTCTGTACTTCCCTTGTTCTATATTGGTTCCTAGATAAGGAAATCCTCCAGAGAGGCCTATCTCGTTGATAAATTTTCTTTTTCCCCCTTGTTCATTTTGCGCGAATAAAGGCCCGGATATAATTGCCAGTGAAAATACAATAATTAAAAAGTATTTTTTCATAGTAGATTTTTTTTGGATACTAACTATTAAGTTATTTTGGAAACAAATGTTTTTTAAAAGAGAAAAAATAATATGAACGAAGGGAGAGAAACTATATAGAACGTTTTTTTATAAATTGGGATACGTAGTAAATAAATTTCGTATGAGTCCTCTGAGAAGACCCTGCTGTAAGAGTAAAATTCCCCTAAACAGAAACGCGATTAATCGCATCTCTGCAAAATCAGGCAAACCTGAATCTTAAATAATTAATCGTTCCGGCTACCGGAAGAAATTTTCGCTCATAGGTAGTCTGTATTCCGTGATGATCCTGCTCCAATTCTGAATTATACAGATCTTTTGTGTAGACAAGGTCTTCAATAGGTATTTCGGGATGCTGCAGAATGTACGATGCCGATATTGCAAGATGGCATGTGCCTGACCCGATGCACCAGCATTTTAGTCCTTATCTTGCCATGGGAAATAATCCGATTACCGGTACCGGATCCTACAGGTGGAGAGGATGATAAAGCGCCAGCAGGAGGGGATACGCGGATGAAAATCTTAATCCAGGGAATAAATGGGTTGGAGGAAATGGTAGTCAACAGGGTGCTCATACGAATATGGCAATGACGGGTTTTAAGTCAGATTGGGCTCCTGATGAAGGCGGTAATACTATTAGATATTCGCCTAATACTGGCAAGGTTGTATCTTCAGAGCCTAATGTGCAAAGACTCAACGATTTTCTCCAAATCCTTTGCAAATTGGTTCGAAATCTGTCCCCGACTTCCCGCAAGAAGCCTTAGGGGAAATCCTGAGGCTTCTTTGTTTTTATACTTATTCATTAGTACGATATTTTCTTTCTTATATGGCTAAGTATGTAATACATGATAATATAAGAATTATTGGAAATCAAACTATTTTGAAACTATAGCCGGAAACAGTTATAGTTTTTTTAATTTAAACCTGCTAGACAAAACTCAGGAAGTAATTCCGTTTGTAAAATAAATGTTAATTTTATTCCATGGAAAATTCGCAACTTAACAATCCATTGCACGGCAAAACTTTAGAGACAATACTCGGGGAATTGCTTGCATATTATGGTTGGGAAGAGCTTGGCTCAAGAATCAACATCAAATGTTTTAATGAAAATCCCAGCATTAAATCCAGTCTTACATTTTTGCGCAAAACTCCATGGGCCAGAAAGAAAGTGGAAGACTTATATTTGCGGATGTTTAATAAGTGAAATATTCCTTGACTAGAAAGATCATAGTAAAGAAAAGCGATTCCGGAGAAAGGATCACTGAGTTGGAAAATGAAATTGATTTGCTTGAAAAAAAACTCCAGGGTTTGGAATCAGATCTCAATGGGTTTGAGTCTCAGATAAGATCAATATTACAGAATCAGATTCTTCGCATCAGGGAATTAACGGCCTTGTATAAAGAGCAAAAGCAGGGGAAAAAGAAAAAACGTGTTGAACAGAAAAAGAAAGGGAAAAATTATAAAGAGCCACTTGGTATAAAAAAACTACAGAATAGTAAAGACATAGATCATCAGATAAGCCCCGCTGATCAGCAGAAATTGAAACGGCTTTATAAAGAGGCTATCGTACATGTACACCCCGATAAGTTTGCTGCTGCAGAAGACCAGGCCGAAAAGGCCAATTCTCTTACTGTTCAGCTAAACTCTATCTATGAGAGTGGGAATATGGAAGCTTTGAGTCAATTTCATGAACACATTATCAGCGGCAATGCCATGTCTCATGTTCCTTTCAAGCCAGAATCCCTTGCTGATCCACAGGCCATGATGATCTTTCTGAAGAAGAAAAAGCAGAACCTTGTCAAAGCTCTGGAAGAGATCAGCCAGTCACAAATATATATTGTACTCAGCACCAGAAAAGATCCATTGGAATTTGTTGAAGAATTGCGTGAGCAGTTTGCATACAGGATTTCTCAATTGGAAAAAAGAACGAGGACGAAATTCTAAAAATCAGAAGCCTATTGTGTTTAGCTTTATACTCAAAGCTTATTCGGGTATTCTTATCTCGTAAGGTTCATTTTTAGAAGCCCTTAATTTGAAATCAGTTGTATTATTAAACCAGGGGTTCAATAGCCTTAGCTCTTTATAGGTCGTGTTATGCTGTTTTGCAAAATCAACCAGGTTGTCTATGTTCTCAGTCACAATAATTGTGGTGAATTTGTAGGGGGCATACTTTTCGTTTTCCGGAACAAAGTATCCATATGCCTTCGGGTTTTCCAGGATAAGCTTGAAGGCAAGAATGCGATACACATAGCGTGCTGTTTCCGAGTTAAGGTGCAAGTCAAAGAAATTGTCAACCTTCTGCTCTTTCAGACGGTCGGATATTCCTTTCATACCCATATTATATGAAGCAGCTGTCAATGTCCAGTTATGTAAATTTGAGTTGGACCATTTCAGAAATTTCGCAGCAGCTTCCGTAGAAAGCTTCGGATCCCTTCTCATATCCACATCCTGATTTATTTTAAGATTATAGTCTCTTGCCGTTGGCTTCATGATCTGCCACATACCCATAGCTCCGGAAAAGGAGATGGCATTATTATCAAACTCACTTTCTATCACTGCTACGTAAAGAAAATCAGTAGGTATTTCCATATCTTTCAAAACCTGGGTTACGAATGGCCGCCAGCGCTCTACATTTTTAATGATTAAAAGCGTGCGTGAATGCCGGAAGGTATTCACCATAAGCTCCGCTTCCAACGCTTCTCTTACATCCGTTCTTTCCAGGGGAACTGTATCTCCCGCGAAGATGATCTGTTTAGGAATAGGTACAGACCTGATACATTGGGAGACCGTGTCCTTACTCTCATTATTGATTTTTTTTACTTCAGATTCGGATGAACTTTTAGGCTGACAGGCGTAAGTAAAAAAAGCAATAAGAAGCCAGATATTTGATTTTATCATTTTAATTAAGACTATATTCAGTTTCCTAACCGCTAAGTTACAATTATTGTTTTTAGTCGGAAGCGATACCTGAAATTCCATTATTATAAAGTTGAAAGTAATAAAAAAAGCCGGATGAAATTCTTTTCAGAAACTCATCCAGCTTAATGATAACGGGTTTATTTTTTGAAACTTATTTAATCGGTACTGACACTTTTGTTTTATCCCAGGCAAGAACCATTTTAAGAGAATCGCTGTCGGGGAAGGTGATGCTGAATTTTTCCTGAGGAGTGTCAAGGGTTTGTGCAGGCACTTTAACTTGTAACACATCTTTATCTGCTTCGCGGCTGGCTTCGAAACTAAAGTTTACGCCCCAGCCATACTGTTTGCCATTTAGAATAACTGTCCATTCGTCTTTGCCGGGTATGGTCCAGAGTGTGTACTTTCCGGCCGGTAAGGCCTTTTCTCCAATGATTAAATCGGTACCTGTAGTAAATGTAGTAGCTTCATTGGCTCCTGTGCGCCATACTTTTCCATAAGGAACAAGACTGTCAAAAATAATTCTGCCTTTTTTAGAAGGGCTGCAATAGAAAACTGAGATGTCTTTGCCGTTCTTTTTGTATTCTACGGTCACTTCAGGGCTAGCCTTTTTGGTTTGCTTGTTCATGAATGTTAACAATCCAAATATGATTACTGCCAGAGAACCAACAATTATAGCGGTCCATTTAAAAAATTTCTTCATAGTTTTTTTAGTTTTTTCAAATGTACTAAAAAAACCAAGAATAAATATGGGTTGTTAGGTGTCTGATATTTTAGAGGATTAACCGTCGATAACGGCACAAAAAAAATCAGACTTTCGGAATTAAGTCTGATTTTCTATTTTATCCTTGGTTTGGCACCATTGATATCAGCACAAATATAGGAATTTTTTCGTTGATATTTACTTCACGGTCTTTCTTTCGATTTCTTTAAGATTCTCCAGCTTTTTATTTTTCAGAAACCCTGTGATATCTTCAAAGTGTTCCTTAATGCGCTTATTTCCAAATTCAAATACTTTGGTAGCAAGTCCGTCAAGGAAATCCCTGTCGTGTGATACTAAAATCAAGGTGCCGTCAAAAGCTTTGAGCGCATCTTTTAAAATGTCTTTTGTTTTTATATCCAAGTGGTTGGTAGGCTCATCCAGGATCAGCAGGTTTACCGGTTGCAAAAGTAATTTGATCATGGCAAGACGGGTTTTCTCGCCACCGCTCAGTACTTTTACTTTCTTCTCAATGGTATCGCCACTGAACATAAAGGCTCCCAATATGTCTTTTATTTTTCCACGAATATCACCTATAGCTATCTGATCTATGGTTTGAAAAACGGTGATATCTTCTTCGAGTAAGGAAGCCTGATTTTGGGCGAAATATCCGATCATGCTGTTATGTCCGAGCTGAAGCTTCCCTTCAAAATCTATTTCAGCCATGATAGCTTTTATGAAAGTCGATTTTCCTTCACCGTTTTTTCCCACGAAGGCTACTTTCTCTCCCCGTTCTATAGTGAGTGAAGCGTTTTGAAAAACAGTATGCTCTCCATATTTTTTGGTGAGGTCTTCTGCGATTACAGGATAATTTCCTGAACGTGGGGCAGGAGGGAACTTCAGGTTCAGGGCGGAGGTATCAACTTCGTCTATTTCTATGATCTCATATTTTTCCAACATCTTCACCCTGGACTGTACCTGCAGCGTTTTGGAATAGGTGCCTTTAAACCGGTCAATGAAAGCCTGAATATCTGCGATCTCTTTGGTCTGATC
>DATMOV010000212.1:0-4170 GCA_035568055.1 Cytophagaceae bacterium | reverse complement strand
TTTTTTATACATAAATTTTTTGCCGTGTGGCCCTCCGAACTGATCCGCATAACCATCTGTAAAAATATAAAAAGTGTCTCCTGACTGAATATCCATTTCGTGGTTTGTATAATCGCGCGGATCTTCCATATAGCTTCCTATCGGAAATTTGTCCGCTTTGATCTCACTAAATTTTCCGTCCCTTACTATATATAGTGGATTGTAAGCTCCGGCGAACTGAAGCTTCCTTCGCTTCATATCAACTCCGCACAAGGCAATATCCATACCATCCTTCACGGTATAACCTTCACTGGACATGTGTAATGTTTTGCTCACCCCTTGATTAAGTCCGTCCAGTAAGGATGCGGCAGTTACGTTTTCCTTTTCCAGGGATTGATTCAGGTGATTATATCCTACAATAGACATGAACGCTCCGGGAACTCCATGGCCGGTGCAATCTACCGCGGATATAAAAAAGGAATCCTTTTTTATATTAAACCAATAAAAATCACCGCTTACTATATCCTTCGGCCTGTAAAAAATAAAAAACTCAGGCAGGGATTTTTTGATAAATTGTTCAGCAGGAAGAATGGATTCCTGAATGTGCTTGGCATATTTAATGCTATCTGTAACATTCTTATAAAGATCTTCCAGCTTATTATTCTTTTCTTCAATCTCGGCTTTTTGTTTAACCACCTGCTCGGTACGTTCAATAACTTTCGCTTCGAGAATTCTTTCATTTTCTTTCAGCTCATCACGCATCTTCAGCAAGGCTTGCCCGAGGGTATCTTCACTGCTTAATGGCTGGTATTCGTGATCAAAATTTCCTGACCCTATTTCCTTGGAGAAATTTGTTGTGCGGTTTAAACCTTCCACCAGCCCATTCAATGCTATGCTCATATCTCCTATCTCATCATTTCTGTATTCAATCTCATCGCGTGGAAAAATACCACGGCCAAGGGAGAGAAGCATTATCCTAAGCCGTTGTACAGGCTTAACTATAGATCTTGTGATCAGGTAAGCTATCAGCATACCTCCAAATATCAGGATCACCCCGGAGGTCACCACTATAAATTGCAGGACATTGAATGAAAGAATCATTTCATCACTCTCTTTATTGGCACTTCTCCGATGGGCCACAATTACTTTGGAAAGATCTTTCAGTATTTTATTTGTCAGGTCCTGAACCTCTCCTTCTTCCACCATTGGCCTGACAATAAATATTTTTTCGGCGTCGTCATAGCTTTCAAAGGTGTTCAACTCACTCATGATCATTTTCTGAAAAGTAAAAAGTGAGTCAATGTCTTTAAAGATAATCTCTATCTGGTTTCTTTCATCCTCTTTCCAATGGGCGGCAAGATCTTCAATATGCGCTTTTTTAGCGGGATATTGATTGTTGATCATATCTTTCAAACTAACCTTGTCTGGATGATCAGGCTTTCTTACAATGAAAACCCAATTTGAAACAAGCATTTTAGATCTCACTACCATAAGGTTAAGATCTTCGAGCACATCTACTGAAGGAGTGTAAACTTCTGTAATAGCAGTGTTGATCCTTTCGCTATTGCGCAACGTAAAAAAAGTAAGTATGAAGTTGACAACAATGAGGAATATAATTAAACCAAAACCAAGACTAATCCGGCGGCCAATAGACAAACGACGTTTTTGAATAAATAGGCTCACGTTAAATTACTTTTCTAAAAAGTTCAACTCAGTCTTGATCCTGTTTGAATTTTCAATATCATGGAGACTGAAATAAATACCTGATAACCCTATAAGGGTTTCTTTATTCCTGGGATTAAGCTGATAAGCTTTTTCCATAAATGGAAGAGCTTGTTTGAAAAGATCTTTACATTCTTGTTGTATATCCTCCAGCGCGATCAGGTCTGTGTCAAGAGGCAATACGTTGATTTTATCTACTGCCTGATTATAATAAAGAAGGCCGAGATTATAGTTCGCCTTAAGATTATCAGGTTCAATCTTCAGCGCCTTTGAATAGCTTTCGCCTGCTTTTATCAAATATTCTTTTTTCTTTACAGAGTCTTCTGCCATTAGCTTCTCATAGGTGATACCAAGCAAAACCAGGTAATCTGTATTGCCCGGCTCTTTTGGTATTTCCTGTGTAAGTATATTGGCAAGCTCCTTTTGCTTTCCTGATTCCTGGTATAGATTAACCAATATTCGTGCGAATTTTCTATCGTCAGGATACTTTTGAATTCCCTGAGTAAAGAAAACTTCGGCATTTTTATAATCCTTATTATTAAGATATGATTTTCCAAGAAAATAATACAAGGCCGGGTCATGATAGTTAACTTCCATAGCCATGCTTAAATATTTAATCGCTTTATCATAATTATGATCCATGTAAGCGGTATATCCTGCATGAAAAATTGCCATGGTATCAATTACTGCAGGATTGACCTTTGACTCAAATTCCAGATAGCTCTCAAAATTAAGAAAGGCCATTTTATATTGCTCGGCATTCATATCCCGGGCAGCATCATTATACATGGTCGAAGCAAGATATTTAAAGGCTTTACGGCTTTCTTCATGATATTCTGAATATCCAAGGGAAATACATTTTATAAACGCGTTCACTGAATTTATCCTTGCCCCGGAAGAATGATTATCTAGCTCTTTGGCTTTGTAAATATCCTTATAGATAGCTCCTTTGTAATACCAGACCTTAGGCTCACCGGCAGTTTCTGAGTTTTGAGAAGCCTTATCTATAGCTTCCTGTGCTTTCACAAGATCTCCATTTTTATAATCCTCAACCGCCTGATGCAGCAAATCATGCTGCGCATGCAGGTTTACGGTCAGAAGAATCAACGCGGATGATATGTATAATTTTATCCTCATTTAATCTATTGCAATACCCAAAGACATCAGATTTGAACTTACGACCAAACCATTTTTGTTGGCATTAGTCTTATTCAATTCAAATTTTTGCTTGTTTTCAACATTGATAAAATTGATCACGGAACCTTTCCTTGCCAATCCTGCCTTCTCTGTTACCACCAGTGTACTCATCCCTTTGATCTTTTTCAGCACAGGCTCCAGCTGATCGCTCTTCTCAATAGGAATAAAAAGTATATGGCATTGTTGAATGTCTTTAATCGCCAAATATGTTTTAATCACACATTTCTGCCCCCCTATAGTTTTTGTTCTGGCAAGAGTTTCAAGATCAGGAAGCAGGGATGTATTACCCAGGACACCGATCACGAAATCGCCCTTTTTATAAGCCGAAGGCCACTCGATATATTTTGTGAAATTGTATATAAATATAACTTTGATCTTAGCATTAGGATCAGCAGGTGGCTTATAACTGCTAAGAATCAATGATAAGAAAATAAAAAGCTGGCAATATTTTTTTCTTTGGAACTTCAACATTCACCAATAAAAACCTAAGATAAATATAATTCCTTAAAGAGGCTAAGGAAAATATTATTAATCCTCACCGAACATTTAATACCACAATTACTGTTTTCATTTTAGCCTATAAATCTATATTTTTACAAAACTATATTTGAAATTAATAATTATGAGCACAAGCCTGAACATTGCGGTAGAAAAGGGAGATAAATCGAAGCTGAAAGAAACAGATTTTCATAACCTGGAATTTGGAGCTACTTATTCTGATCACATGTTCGTCATTGACTACATTAACAATGAATGGATTAAACCAAGGATCATTCCATTTCAAAATTTTTCCATGAGCCCTGCTGCTGCTGTGCTTCATTACGGACAATCCATATTCGAAGGACTGAAAGCATACCACGGAAATAATAATGATATTTTAGTATATCGCCCTCAGGCACATCAGAAAAGATTAAACGCTTCGGCAAAAAGATTATGCATGCCTGAAGTTCCTGAAAATATATTCATGGAAGGGCTTACCCAACTCCTGAAAATTGATCGGGAATGGATCCCTTCTTATGAAGGATGTTCTCTATACATCAGACCATTGCTTTATGCCACCGATGAATTTATTGGAGTGCATCCTTCCAATACATACAGATTTTTAATTTTTACGTGTCCCGTTTCCGGCTATTATAAAGGCACTGTAAAAGTAAAAGTGGAGACTGAATTCGTACGCTCTGCCGAAGGCGGCATAGGCTTCGCAAAGTCAGGTGGCAATTACGCCGCTTCGCTTTACCCGGCTAAACTGGCTGCGGAACAAGGATATCAGCA
>DATMOV010000211.1:0-3105 GCA_035568055.1 Cytophagaceae bacterium | reverse complement strand
ACAGGTGATGCAAAGTCTAAAAAGGAGCTTGCCACACTTCAACTCTATAAAGCCCATCTTGAGGCGGGCCAAAATGCCAGAAGTTTGAATGTTCCTGATGAAGATAAGAGTGCTATTTCGGATATTCAGTTGCTTACCGCAAAACCCGTGATTTATGCCGCCAATGTTGATGAAGCATCAGTTAATACCGGCAATAAATATGTTGACACGTTTAAAAACGCAGTGAAGAATGAAAATGCTGAGGTCGTGATTGTCTGTGCCGCAATTGAGGCTCAGATAGCGGAATTGGGCGATGAGGAAGAAAGGCAAATCTTTCTTAAAGAATACGGATTGGAGGATTCAGGCTTAAACAAATTGATCAAGGCTTCTTATAAATTGCTTGATCTGGTAACTTATTTTACCGCCGGAGTGAAAGAAGTACGTGCCTGGACTATCAAAAAAGGCTGGAAAGCGCCACAGGCCGCCGGCGTTATCCACACTGATTTTGAAAAAGGCTTTATCAAGGCCGAAGTGATAAAACTAGCTGATTTTGAGAAATATAAAAATGAAGCTGCCTGTAAAGAAGCAGGTAAATTATCAATTGAAGGCAAGGAATATACCGTGCAGGATGGTGATATCATGCACTTTAGATTTAATGTATAAATTATTTATTCGATATTAGGATAAAAAAACATTTCTTATCTACCCGTGTTATTAAATGAAAGCTTGCGTTTAAGTTTCACTTAATTTTTTAACTATTTTTTAACTTGAGAGTAAGAATCATTTTTGGACTAACTAATAAAGGGGCTTCGGTTCCTTTCCACCACCAGTTTCTACTGTCAAATCTGGTAGAATCCCTTATTGAAAAAGAAAAATCAGAATTTCAGAATTTTGATCTTTATAACTTTTCGGGACTAAAAGGGCAAACAAAAGTAGGGAAGGAAGGCCTGCATTTTTATTCTAACAAAGTTACTCTTGTATTTTCAAGCCCTAATGAAGATTTCCTGGCATTTTTTATCAAAGCTCTTTTCAAGAATCAACAAATTGAAATTGGCAAGCTTTTATTAGTACCCTTAAATGTAGAGAAAGAAGCCACGGCTAATTTAACGGGAGAGGTAAAGTATATCTGTATTTCTCCTTTGGTGGTTATAAGTCCTTTAGATCCGGCAGTTGATCCCAAAAGGTTTTTAAGTCCGCTTACAGATGAATTTTCCGATATGCTCTATGAAAGCACCATGTTTCGCATGGAAAAATCAGGAAGATACACCACTGATGAAATTTCTTCATTCTTTAAATTTCAGATCGTGCCAGATAAAGATTACCTGGCGAAGATAAGACAGGAAGAAAAAAAATTCGCCCGCATTTTTCCTGCCTTTGAACAGAATAATAAATATGAAGTGAGAGGGTACACTTTTCCTTTCACACTTTATGCTGACCCCAAAGTTCAGCTTTTTATGTTTGAATGCGGAATGGGAGTTTTTACCCACAAAGGATTTGGCATGCTTGACATCGCCAATGTAGATCCTAACCAAAGGACAACGCCATATCTTTTTAAAGTGGAATGAGGGGTTATGAATTAGCGGTTACGGCTTAGTTATAATAAATCGGCAAAGTATAATCAATAATTGAATGCTTCGGATACACCGATCCTTTGGGAATACATAAATCTCTGCCCGGCCCAGGGATATCGAACTGAGCCCTTATTTATCTTTTTCACAATCACAATCTTTCCCCCAATTCCCCTCATTTTTAGATACAATCCGATGTATTCAATCTGATTCTATACCAATTACTATTTTTTGTCGATAAATTTCTAATTTTAATAAAATTTATTTATATTGTCCTTCTTTAAATAGAATGGAAATAAATAGAATTGAAATAAATAAGCGACAGCATATTGATTTCCGGGTTCTTTTAGAATCCGTGCCAGGCTTATTTCTTATACTATTTCCCGATTTGACAATTGCCGCAGTAAGTGATGCCTATCTGGAAACAACTCTGACCAAAAGGAAAGAAATGATAGGGCAGAAACTTATTGATATATTTCCTGACAATCCGGATGATAAACGAGCAACAGGTGAATCTCATCTCCTCAATTCTCTCAATATTGTATTGCAGAAACGGATTCCTCATACGATGGAAATACAGAAATATCTCATACCGAAATCTGACAGTACTTTTGAAGAAAGATTCTGGAGCTTTGTCAATAAACCTATATTGAATTCAGATCAGGAGATTTCTTACATCATACACACAGTGGAAGATGTAACTCAATTTATTCTCATGAAAAAGGAAGAAGCTGAGAAGATCAAAAAAAACGAAGAGCTTCGCACACATATAAGTCAAATGGAGATTGAAATATGTAAAAGCGCTGATAAAATACAAAAAACCAATTCAAATCTGATTAAAGAAATCAATGAACGAATTAGTATAGAAAAAACGCTTGAAGAAAATCGGATACGATTAGATGCGGCTAATAAAGAGCTGGAGGCATTTACTTATTCCGTTTCTCACGACCTCCGTGCCCCACTGCGCTCCATTAATGGTTATACGAAGGTATTGTTTGAAGATTATCATGACAAGTTTGATGAAGGCGGAAAAAAAATAATAAATACCATCATAAGAAATGCAAAAAAAATGGAACATCTTATGGAGGATCTGCTATTATTCTCACAGCTAGGGAAAATTGATTTGGTGAAAACAGAAATTGATATGAACCATTTGGTGCATTCCGTTATCACTGATCTCAAAAAGGATGATTCTAATAATTATCCGGAAATTGAAATTCAAAATCTTAAACCTGCATTTGTAAATAAGAGCACTATGAAGCAAGTATGGGTTAATCTGATCAGTAACGCGATAAAGTATTCAGCTACAAAAACTAAAACAATTATACAAATCGGTTTCTTTACAAAAGATAACAACAATGTATACTTCATAAAGGATAACGGTATTGGTTTTGACATGCAATACGCACATAAGCTGTTTGGGGTTTTTCAAAGGCTTCATAGTATGGGTGAGTTTGAAGGAACTGGTGTAGGACTTGCCATCATTAAAAGAATTATTTTAAGACATGGCGGAACGGTTTGGGCAGAAGGAGAACCAAATAAAGGGGCAACTTTTTAT
>DATMOV010000210.1:0-2016 GCA_035568055.1 Cytophagaceae bacterium | reverse complement strand
ATCTTCCGCGATAATTACAGATGCAACAGGGCCAAATAGCTCTTCTTCGTAAGCAGGCATGCCAGGCTTGACATTTGTTAATATAGCCGGATTCAAAAATGCGCCTTTCATTGCCGGACGGTTGCCGCCGAAAATCAACCTGGCTCCTTTTGCAACACTCTTATTAATTTGATCCAGCAAAGGCTGGACAAGGTCTTCTCTGGCTATGGTTCCTACCTCTGTAGCTTCATCCATTGGGTTTCCCATTTTAAGATTTTTCATGCCGGCGACCATCTTTTGAGTGAACTCCTCCGCTATTTCCTTTACTGCAATAAATCTTTTTGCCGCGATACAACTCTGTCCGGTATTGATCATTCGTGACTTTACCGCAAAGGAAGAAGTAATCTCAAGATCCGCATCCTGCAATACAATAAAAGGATCGCTGCCTCCTAGTTCCAATACTGATTTCTTTATATGCCTTCCGGCGAGAGCTGCAACTTCCGAACCTGCCTTCTCACTGCCGGTAAGTGTTACGGCTTTAACAACAGGGTTGCTGATCAGATATTCCACTTTCGAAGATCCAATCAGAAGGCTCTGAAAAATCCCTCCGGGAAATCCGGAATTAATAAATACTTCTTCGATGGCTATAGCACACTGCGGAACATTTGAAGCATGTTTAAGGAGGGCGACATTTCCTGCCATGATAGAAGGAGCGGCAAATCTGAAAACCTGCCAGAAAGGAAAGTTCCATGGCATCACCGCAAGAATGCAGCCTAGCGGCTGATAACTGATAAAGCTGGAAGTAGCATCACTGTTTATTTTCTGATCTGCTAAAAAGCCTGCCGCATTTTCGGCATAATATTCACATACCAGCGCGCATTTTTCGACCTCGGCAATAGCTTCCCTGATTGGCTTTCCCATTTCAAGCACCATCAGCATGGCCAGTTCTTTTTTATGATCTTTCAGATAAGAACCGCATCTTATCATGAGTACTGCCCTTTCTTTAAATGAGATTTCTTTCCACTTTTTGAAAGCTGAATCAGCTTTGGCCAATGCCTGATCCATTTGAGTCCGGTCATATTCCTGAAATTCTTTTAACAAAGAACCATCGAAAGGATTAATACTTTTTATTTGTCCCATAGATTTATATATACATAGCTTAAAAATGAATGTTTGAAATAAAAAAGCTCTGACTTGATCAGGCCAGAGCTTCTTTAAATAGTATTCAGAAATTATTCCTGATAAGTAAATGTGGCTTTCATCGCTTTCTCATTGTCCATTACTTCCATTTCAGTGTTGATCATAATATCGAAATCTCCCGGCTCGGTGACGAATGTTTTTTCATCCAGGCCAATGAATGCCAGGTCTTTCTTATTCAATTCAAAATTGACAGTTTTAATTTCGCCCGTGTTAAGGTTTATTTTAGTGAACTTTCTCAACCTGCGTGTGGAAGGAGTCACCGAAGCGAAATGATCTCTGGTATAAAGCTCTACTGTTACCTTGCCCGTTTTCTGTCCGATATTTTTTACATCTACCGATATTTTGATCGTACCATCGCCCTTGAGTATAGCAGAACTCAATTTAAGATTGCTGTATTCAAATTTAGTATAGCTCAGGCCAAAACCAAATGGCCATTGAGGCTTATAGCCGCCTTCTCCCATTTTACCGGGAGCAAGCTCTGTAATTCTTTCGCTGAGCTTATTATCATACAACACCAGATCGCCGGAAGATTTAGGATAAGAAAAAGGAAGCTTGCCATTGGGGTTATAGTCACCGAACAAAACATCCGCGATGGCATTGTGCCCCTGGCTTCCAGGAATATAAGCCATTACGATACCTTTTACATCAGGCTCAATTTCTCTGATGATCCTTGGCCTGCCCTCTGTGAGTATAACAATCACAGGTTTGCCGGCAGCTACGAGCGCTTTAACAAGCTGTTGCTGAACTTCAGGAAGGTCGAGGTTGTCAATCACCCCTGGAGATTCAGCATAAGCATCCTCGCCGATACAAACAACGACATAGTCAACTGTTTTTGCA
>DATMOV010000209.1:0-6605 GCA_035568055.1 Cytophagaceae bacterium | reverse complement strand
AATTCTTCCTCAGCCAGTTTTTTATTCTGGCTGCCTGAAGCGGCATAGGTATTCGTGCTAATTGTAAATTTCTTCACTTCATAGCTAAGAATATTTCTTAAGGTGATAAGCTTCCTGTCTACATTACCTTTAGTGAAAATACCATCTAAAGCTATTCTGTATTTAAATTTACTATGAGATTTCGCTGAGTCTGTCTCATCGTGCTCGTTTTCCACTACGTGATGTACATGCCCTTTTTTATTATTTTCTTTATCATCTTTATCCCCCGGATCTGGCATATCAACTTCTGAGTAGTCGGACCGGGAGATTGAAGAAATATTAAAGAGTAAAAAAACTGTAAATAATAGAAAGGAAAATTTCACCATTAAAAGTAATTTGCATTAAATTTAGAAAATAGAATTTATATTTAATACTGTCAAATGATGATGAATTACAGAACTTTTGGTCGCACAGGTTGGAAAGTAAGTGAAATAGGATATGGCATGTGGGGGATGGCAGGCTGGACCGGCAGTGATGATGATGAAACAAACAGGTCACTTGATCTGGCGGTTGAAATGGGCTGCAATTTTTTTGATACAGCTTGGGGATATGGGGCAGGGGCCAGCGAAAAGATTTTAGGCAATCTCATCAAAAAGAATTCCGCAAAAAAACTTTATTCTGCAAGTAAGATTCCTCCAAAGAACTTTAAATGGCCAAGCAAACCTGAATATAAGCTTGATGATTGCTTTCCCGCAGATCATATTATAAAATACACAGAGATGAGCCTGAAAAATCTTGGCCTGGAAACAATTGATCTCATGCAATTCCATGTATGGGAAGATGCCTGGGCAAATGATGACAGATGGAAAGAAGCAGTCATTAAGTTGAAAAAAGAAGGCAAAATCCAATCGATGGGAATAAGCGTAAACAGATGGGAGCCGGAAAATTGTATTAACAGCCTTGATACAGGCCTTATTGACGCTATTCAGGTTATCTATAATATATTTGATCAGGCGCCGGAAGACAAATTATTCCCGGCAGTGGAAAAATTGAACATAGCAGTAATTGCCAGAGTACCGTTTGATGAAGGAACATTAACGGGAAAGCTTAGCAAAGAAACTCAATTTCCGAAAGATGACTGGAGAAGCACTTATTTTGTACCTGAGAATCTAAATGCCAGCGTTGATCATGCAGAAAGACTGAAGTCTCTGGTGCCTCAAGGAATGGATATGCCCGAAATGGCGCTCCGGTTTATACTGAGCAATAAAACTGTCTCAACCACTATTCCAGGGATGAGAAAGCCTGCTCATGCTAAAATAAACCTTCAGGCGGGAGATGGAAAAGGGCTGAATGCAGAACTGTTGCAGCAATTGAAGAAACACAGGTGGGACAGGCTTCCTACCAGCTGGTCACAATAGTTGTCAAAGCCAGTGCATGTAGCCGGTTCTTAAGGGTAGGTAGGTTACATGCACTGTTATTTGTTGGCTATAATTTCGGTCTGGCCAGCTTTATTGCCGCTTAGATACATTTTTTTACCTTGCTTCATCTGAAATTTCCTTCCATCGGCCAGATAAATTTTACCTGATGGAGTTACAATAACCCCATCATCCATTATTATGGTTTTTTCTTTAATGGGAATGATCTTATCGTATTGATGTATATATAATTCCCCGCTTTTTTTCTTAACAAGGTAATATTGCATGGCAAGGGATTCAGGGGTCGCGCCAGAATCTTTTGTTACTACCGGATCTTGCACTGAAGTGCAGGAAACCGCGAAAATTATCAAAGTAGCACTTATAATTTTTTTCATGGTTCTTATTTATATACAAAGAATAACTCTTGCCGGAAATCATTTGTTTTACAAATTCCCTTTATATTGTTGTAGTTTAATCAATAAATAAAAATGTTATTCAGTTAAAATATTAATTCACCTCATCCGTCTTCAATGATGTATGAATGATGCAATTACTTTTCAAATAGCGATGAACGCTGAAAAAGACCAGGCAATAAAAACAACGTTCCAAAGGGACAGGAAGCGTTTATTTGATTTCATCCGCAGGCGAGTGCCTTCCAAGGAGGAGGCAGAGGATATTCTGCAGGAAGTGTTTTTTCAATTCACAAGAAATGTATATCAGCTTGCACCTATAGAACAAGTAACATCCTGGTTGTTCAGGGTAGCCCGCAATAAAATAACCGATAGCTACCGGAAGCAAAAAACGGAATCACTGGAGGCCAGACAAAGTGACCCGGATGAAAATGACAATTTAAACCTGTTAAATCAGTTTTATGACACGAATAACGATCCGGAGAAGGAGTTTACTCGAAACCTGATATGGGATGAATTATATGAAGCCCTTGATGCTCTTCCGGCAGCACAAAGGGAGGTATTCGTTCTTCACGAAATAGAGGGGAAGGATTTCAAACAAATCGCTGAACAAACCGGTGAAACGGTCAATACTCTGATTTCAAGAAAAAGGTATGCAGTATTATACCTGAGAAAAAGGCTGGAGTATTTATATAAAGAAATGTTTAACTTATAAATTTTTAAGACAATGAGAAAATATTGGTTTTTACACGGTTTAAAAATCACGTTGTTTTTCGCAGTGGCCGGAGTAGCGATAGGATATGTGTTTATGTCTTTGTGGAACTGGCTTTTCCCTGCAATCTTCGGCTTGCGTGAAATTTCATTCTTTCAGGCAATAGGCATGCTAGTTATCTCTAAGATTTTATTCTCCGGATTCAGAAAATGGGGCTGTGGAAATTGTTGTCACAACGGCGGCCAATGGAGAAAAGGATACTGGAAGGATAGATTTAAAGAAAAAATATCTTCTATGAGCCCTGAAGAACAGGCAAAGATTAAAGAAAATTTCAAAAAATGCTGTGGCTGGGAAAATGAGGAAAAATAATTCCTTAAAAACAATATTTGAAAATAAGTCAAAAGTAAGAATTATCGGGATATAAGAATTTTCCATGAAATTATTTATCTAGTGTCTATTATAAAATAGTCGACTAACTATTTGAATATTTAGATAATAATAGCATAGCATATAGGTTTTCGTTCTCTATTTATATTTGCAAACGTTTTTTTGGGAAACATGCAAAGCCCTCAAACGAAGTAAGTTATTTTAATTTGTGAAATAGATAATCATATCCTTTCCCCTATTTTTGCATCGACAACTTAATAATCAGAAGATATGACCAAAGCAGATGTAATTTCAGAAATCGCGGAAAAAACCGGTGTGGATAAATCCGATGTAACAGCTACAGTGGAAAGTTTTTTTGTAGTAGTAAAAAACTCAATGGCTGATGGTAATGATATTTTTATCCGTGGGTTCGGAAGTTTTATCAATAAAAAGAAGGCAAGAAAAATTGGAAGAAATATTTCTAAAAATACTGCCGTGATTATTGAGGAGCATTATGCACCTAAATTTAAGCCCGCCAGAGAGTTTATAGATAAGGTAAAAAGCAGTAAAAAAGTAAAGAAAGAGAAGATAGGCTAATTAAATTAATCAGATCATTAGAAAAAAGAATTAGATAATTCAGGGACTGCAACCAGTAGGTTCGGGAACGAGACAAACATCTGATCGTAAAAAAAACGCTCCGGATTTATCGGAGCGTTTTTTTATTTTAGAAATTATTTCCTTCTTTAAAAATATCTTGGAACCACTACCACCTGCTTCTTGAAAGCTGTAAAATTGATGTTCAAAGAAACTTCATGGGTCCCCAGATTTTTAAAAGCCACATTAGATAATGGCAGGTCTGTTGAATAACCAACACGCACAAATTCGCTAATATCCAGCTGGCCGATAATAGCAAGCGTATGGAAATTCCTTACTGATACACCCGTCCAGATTATATCACTTAATAGAAAACTGGTACTTAAATCGAGTGAAGCTGACTGTCCCTGGATTGTCTTAAGCATAAAAGCCGGCCTTATTGGAATATTTCCTTCGGCATTCAAAATGGCTCCTCCTGAAAAATAAAACTGGCGGCTATATCTCTGGCCTATTACTCCATTGTTTTCGAAGGTAGTATTCAAAATTCTGGGTGCGGAAGCGGAGAGAAAATATCTTTCCTCGTTGATCAGGTAAAGGCCGGTTCCGAAATTTAATTTTGTGGCATTGATGGTAGGCTGCTGAATGGTTGGGTCAGCGACATCTTTGGGATTTAATCCCGAGTTGTCAATTTTATGGCTCATAATATCAGCCTGCAGTCCCATAGCGAGATAGGTTTGTTCCGCTAACTGAATCTTGTAAGAATATGCCAGGTCTATTTCTGTATTGTTATAAGCGGTATGCCCTCCGCCAACCCCAATTCTATCGTTGATGACATTAATGCCTATACCCATGCCCTGGGCGGTCGGCAGGGAAGAGCTTGCGCTGAATACGCTGGTAAGTGTCAGGGAACTCGGACTGAATTTCTGAATCCGTGACTGTACAGTAGCGCTGCCCATATCGTATATTCCCGCGTAAGCCGGATTATATAACATAGGATTAAAGAGATATTGTGAGAAGACAGGATCTTGCTGTGCCTGCACATTTGCCGAAGATTCCGCGATCAATAAAATTAGCAGGCAGAACCTGAAGAACTTGTTCATAATGAATTAAATTTATAAAATGTTTTTTTGAATTATTTATCGTTTCTAAGTACAAGGAAACCCTTCTGCGTCTTTCCTCCATTGCCTTTTGATATCAGGTAATAATATACTCCATCCTGGAGGTCTCTGTTGAACCCGACATTGCTTTTTCCTTTAAAGACTTTTTCGGCGTTGTCGTAATCATCCATTTGAAAAACAACATCCCCGCCACGGTTGTAAATAATTACTTTATTCTTTTTGTACGTTTCTATATTTTCGAGCTCCAGAAATTCATTCATGCCATCATTGTTAGGTGATACCACATTGTACACAGTGACTTCAGGCTGAAAACAATAATCTACGGTGTATATTGTCGAATTAGTGCATCCTGTGCTGGTATCTCTTACAGTCCATTTGTAAGTGTTTACATCAACAGAGATGCTGTCGATAAGCGTGGTAGCCTGACCGGGAGAAACTATTCTGCCAGATCCCGCAATACGTGTCCATGTTCCTGTCTGGTCGGTACCCGGGTCAAGCGCGCTTAACGTAATGCTGTTATCCGGACAAAGCTGTTGTTTTGTTCCTTGTCCTGCATCAGGCGGAGGAAGAATAACAGCAAGCAATTCGTTCTTTGTTATAGGACACCCAGGTAAATTAGCTGTCAAAGTAATTCCAATGGCCACCTTTTTTATGTCGGCTTTCGATGGGACATAAGCCGCATTTAAAGTTGTCGCATCCGGCAGGAATTGACCGGTACCGTTCGTACTCCAGTTGAATGGTACACTGGCGCTTACCAATCCATTTAGTTTAATAGTGTCGCCCTGACATAATAATTTATTATTTCCAGACTGGGAAGCTTTGGCAACAGGTGCAGTAACAAAATTAACAAGTATTGAATCTACTGCTGTACTGCAACCTTTCATGGTGGTTAGAATAATATAAATGGAAGCTGCTTCTCCATTTGCGTTAGGATAATAAGTAGTGGCGAGGGTAGTATCATGAGGCAAAAATCCGCCTCCTCCAGTGGTTGTCCATTGAATGGAAGTTGTACCTGTGACAGTGGCATGCTGAAGTACAATGGGAGACAAGGTACACACAGTGGTATCATGCCCTGCAAAAACGGTTGGTGGTTTAACCAGGTTTATCAGAATTGAATCTTTAACTGTTGGACAGCCTATACTTAGAGGAACCGTGCCTGTAAGGATCAGGTAAACAGATCCGGCGGCGTAATCTGCTGAAACGGGAGTATAATAATTATAGGGACTTCCGGATGGCACTGCTATACTTGGATAAAATTTTCCATGATTCGATGATGAGCTCCATGTTGCGGTAGTGACATTTTTATTCAAAGATGCTATTAATTGCAATGAATCTTTACATATAGTATTGGTAGAATAAACACTTGCGGTCACTGTTACGGGGATTTCAAAATAGACATGTACTTGATCCGATATATTGGCACAGCCTGGGAGAGGGTTGCCGGCAGGAGTGAATGTTAAACTGGCAGCATGAGTGCCATCAATAATATCACCTGAGCCGGGGATATATCTCGCATTTGGAGTAGAATCGTTAGGTATATAAGTGCCGGAACCACCGCTCCAGCCTCCTTTGGTAGTATTGTACAATGTGCCATTTAATTGTACTCCTCCGGTTAAGCAACCGGTTTGATTCGGTCCTCCTGCATTGGCTATTCTCGATTTAGCAAAGCTTAACACCATGTGATTGGTTGCAATAGCAGCACATGTACCGGCCAATGTTTTAAGTGTAATGGTCACCGACCCGGCCGCAATGTCTGTTGAAGATGGAGTATAAGATGTCTTATAGTATGAGGAGTCAGCGAATTTCCCTGTACCTGAAGTAGTCCAGATCAATGAATCGGCATTTATGATTTTACCATTAAGATAGAAATTGGTACCGGTACACATCGTAGTATCAGAGCCCGCGTTAGCAGAAACCGCTGAGCAGTCAAAAACATTTGCCGAAGTGGCAAAGCCAGAGGTGCTCTTATTGCTTGTATTTGTAGCTGTAGCTGTGATTTTGCCACCCAGAG
>DATMOV010000208.1:0-3690 GCA_035568055.1 Cytophagaceae bacterium | reverse complement strand
GTCTTCTAAAGAAACCTTTGTCATGTTCAATCAGAACATAGATCAGGATCTTGACTGGACAGTTTATGACCAGTTGGGTAAGGTAGTGGACAAAGGAAGAATCTCTAAAGGAAATCAAGGATTCGTGATTGATAACAGCAATTATGCAGACGGCGTATATGCCGTCAAAATCACAGATGGTATGTCAGTCCTATTTAAGAAACTGATGGTTACTCATTGATAGAAAGCTATAGATATTTAATTGATAAAAAAGGAGCAGGGTCAATTCACGAATTTACCTACTCCTTTTTTTTATTAAACCCAGATCCTTCCTGCCTCAGATTTACTTCACAGAACACTCTCTGATTATCCTTCCATCAATTTCAAGAGCATGATTACCTGCTCGGAAACTGATGTTTATAATTCCCATCGCTTCTGCTGCCGCTGGGAATTATAACCGAATCCCTTTTATTATGTTTCTTTCCAACATGATGTTTGTAATTCGGGTCATGGCCTCCGCCTGACTGTTCCTTGAAAGAGGTATACTTAAATGAAGTGTCCGCTGTTTTTCCAGCCTGATGTTTATAGTTGGGATCGTATCCCTGGGCCTTGCTGACACAATAGCTTCCCGCTAGCGCCAGACATGTAAAGAAGATTAGTTTTTTCATAAAGTTTGCTGATCGTGTATGATACAAAACTAGACAGCAAACTTCGGCAGGGGTATAGGTGCTTATGTGTATGCGGGTATAAGAATTTTATGAATATTGAAGTAAGTATTCTGTGAAGTGTCTTAATAGGTATAAATACTGACAATAGGCTCGCTTCAATTAGTTATTGATTTGAATTATGTTAATTCTCGATTCTGATCCTATTTAATGATTTTCTGCTCCAGCCCTTTTTTTACCATCTCCGCTCCATTGCTTACCTGAAGCTTCTTCATAATATGTACCCGATGGGTTTCAACAGTTCTTGTGCTGATAGATAATTTATCAGCAATTAATTTAGTGCTCAAGCCATCCGCCACATATTGAAGAATCTCTTTTTCTCTGGCTGTAATCTCAGAATGTTCTTCCTTGCTTTGGTCCTGCCCTTTGGAAATACTTTCAATCATAATATTTGAGATTGCAGCATTGAAATATTTGCCTCCGGCCGCAACTGTTTTGATGGCGTTTTCGAGTTCATCAGGCTCTACGTTTTTCAGCAGATATCCATTTGCCCCTGCCTGAATACTTTTAAGAATATATTCAGCTTCTTCATGCATGGTCAGCATAATGAATTTTAAATTCGGATTGATCTTCTTCATCTGCGCGATTGCTTCAATACCGTTTAGTTGGGGCATTGAAATGTCTACGAGTAAAACGTCAGCGCTTAAATGCTCTATCAGCCGCAGCAGCTCTTTGCCATTCTCAGCTTCGCCTACCACTTCAAATTCTTTTTTTCTGCCAAGCAGCGATTTAAATCCTTCTCTCACCAGTATGTGATCATCGGCCAGAATTATTTTTATTTTTTCCATATTGCCATTCATAGAAATCTCAATTCAATCTTTTTTTCCAAACCATAAAGCATAATATTAATCTCAAATTTTCTATTCCAAAATAAAGGTCAAAGAGGAATCTCCACTGTAATTGTGGTTCCCTTATTTAATAGCGATTCAATATGAAAGGTTCCGTTCAGGATTTTTGTACGTTCCCTCATATTCTTTATTCCCTTTCTTTCTTTGCTGTCGGCATAATATTCATTCAGTACAAAACCTTTCCCTTCATCGCTAATCTCCATGTTGATACGGTCTTTATATTGAAGTACCGATAACCTTGCCTTTCTGGCATCAGCGTATTTAATGATATTATTCAGGCCTTCCTGTGCGATCCTGTATAAGCCTATGCTTACTTCAAAATTTACAGGAGTTACTTCTGTCTGATCAAAGCAGAATTCAATATCGATACCTGCATGCACTGAAGTATTTTTACATAACAGCCTGAGTCCTGCTTCAAGTCCGAAGTCAAGCAGTACATTTGGCATCAGGTTGTTGGAAATTCTTCGTACTTCAGCAATAGTTTCATCCAGCAGGCTTGTGATCTCATGAAGCTGTTGATCAGTTTGAACAGAGTTAAGCCTAAGCTTTACAACGGTGAGCATCTGCCCAAGCCCGTCATGCAATTCGCGGGCAAGCCTTTTTCTTTCATTTTCCTGTCCTTCAAGCAGCGCCGAAGAACGTGCTCTGATAAAGCTGATTTCTTTCTTCTGGATAATTTTCAACTTATCTCTCATTTGCAAAAGCGAGATCCCCAATACGTCGTTATCGCTTAAAGGCTGGAAAGATTTATTGAAGTCATTGCTTCCGATGTGATAAGCAAAATCTGAAGTACGCTTTAATCCCTCGATCAGTTTATTGATTGCTTCAGTCATCTGGCCAATTTCGTCATGAGAACTGGGAGAAATTTTTTTATCGGGCAGAACGCCTTTTGAAAGATCAAGTATAATGGTTTTAAGTTGGAGAATAGGGTTAGAGATTTTTTCTGATAAATAGAGCGTGATCAAAATAATGATCAGGGAAATGATGAGCCCTATCAGTATGATATAATTTCTGATTTTGTGAACTGGCATCAGCGCTTCTTCAAAATCTATTTCTGAAATGATCACCCAGTTCAAGCCCTTTATGTTCAGTTTTCTGTAAGCGCTAAGTACTTCCACATTTCTGTAATCTCTTGTCAGATGTACACCCTCTCTGCCTGCCAGAGCGAGTCTGGTAGATTCTGTATTTACATGTATCACCGAAGGTGTGCTGTCAGGAAAGAATCTTGACTTAGACCTCATCGTGCTGTCGCCTCCGACTATATATGACTCGCCTGTATTACCCATGCCGGTGCGTATAAATAAAATATCCTCCACTTCCCTTGTGACCTTTTTCGGTTCAGGCAACGAGAGGCTGTCATATCCAATTCTGTGTAAATAAGATTCAATCTGATCTTTCTTCAGCACGTTGATGGATGAAAGCTGAGCGGAAGTTCTTTCTATCAATGCTGTTTTAAAAGCCTGATAAAAAAATACTGATACGATCACAAGAGTAAAAATCCCTAACAACAAATAGGAAATAACGAGTTTGCTGAATATGGTAAAATTTCTGAACATCTAAGCGGTCTGATTTTCTTTAACTATTCAAGATAAATAAAAAACATTTTCTATTCGACTAAAGATAATTTTTTAAAGATCCCCCCTTTAATGCAGATCTCTTAGGATATCTTTATTTTTTCTATATTTGCTAAGAGCTTTAGATCTATGTTTAAGACTTTTCTCCCGTACAGATTTTTTTTATTGCAGGTAAGCTTTCTTTTTCTGTATCATGTCATCGTCGCTCAAGGCTCTCAAACAGGAAAAAATGACAAAAAATTTACCGGCACGGCAGGTATTATGTTTGGCAATTCTGCGATTAATATTGATCAGTTTAATCAATGGATGAGTGGCAATACCAATGGAGGTCTGAGTACTACAGGATTCTTTAATTGGGGGCTGGAGGGTTTTATAGTTAACAATCATTTAGCATACGGACTGGCATGGCGGCATGAAGGGCTTTTTACAACTCATTCTGCAGTATCTCCTAAAAGAGGAAGTCTTGCCTTTCACTTAGGTGTCTGCCCTACAAATCCATACAGCCTTCAGCAATTATTGATCACTGTGGGGATTGGCTATAGCCAAATGACCGTTAAGTTTCAT
>DATMOV010000207.1:0-4540 GCA_035568055.1 Cytophagaceae bacterium | reverse complement strand
AAAAGAATGCCGAGCTGGAAGAAGTAAACGTTAAACTAGAGGCAATGACAGACAGGGCAAACCAGATGAGTCTGAAACTGGATGTAGACAATTGGAACCTAAAGAAAAAGATCAAAGAGTCTATTGAGGAAAGGATGAAAGGGGTTGAAGTCTCGTATGAAGAATTCAGCAATATCTTTCCTAATGAGTCTGCCTGCTTCATATATTTATTTAAAATAAAATGGGAGGATTCCTATACCTGTAGAGTCTGTAAGAATACTGAATATGATGAGAATATTACCATCTTTGCCAGAAAATGCGCACGCTGTGGTTATTTTGAATCAGCAACCTCACATACCTTGTTTCATGGTATTAAATTCCCTATTCATAAAGCTTTCTATATCAGTTATATGGCTTTACATAAAAAAAATAAAGTTACGCTCAATCAAATGTCCCAATTGCTTGATTTAAGAAAGGCTACCTGCTGTAATTTTAGAAAAAAAGTCCTTTTTGCAACAGAATCGTATAAGAAAGAGAGTAGTAGCGAAACTGTCAAATCCTGGGAAGATATAATATTTGTTGACATAGGTAAAAAATAAGTTTGCCAATAAATAACGAAATAAAAGTTTCTATAAAACAAAGAAAGCGGCAGACAAATATTAAAGCGTCATTTTTACGATATCTTTTATGTAACTATTTGATATTTAGTTTTTTTATTTGGTATCTAAGGTAATTTTTCATCCAGAAAACAGGGCATAATAGGACAAATTTTTAAAAATTTTAGATTATACTCTGCCTGCATTATTGTTGAGTACGTATATTTATATATTCTTATGATAAAGTATCATAATCGTGTCAAAGTGATATGACATCTCTTATTAATATTAAACTTTTACATGATCAGTTAGTATTGTCTTATTATTATTTTACCTGAATTACTTTAAACCAAAAATCAAATGAAGAAAATCTTACTCATCTTATCAGCTCTAGCAATAGGCACCCTGTCTTACGCTCAACGTCCTACTCATTTCATAGTAGATTATAACCCTGCAAATCATGTTAACGGAGCCCCTGACTGTATATCAGGTTATGGAGGTACCGGTGGTACTGCCTTTGGAGGTGGAAATGTGAACGCAGTCAATTATATAAGCACTGGATCTCCCAATGCACTGCAATTTATCGGAAAACCTACCGGACAAACAATAGACCCTGTAGTAACTCCTTATTATATGTTTGTAATGCAGCTAAATCCTCTCACAAGTGTTTGTGAGGAAATGTCTGCTAAAGATTCAATCATTAACATCAAAGCCAGCGGAAAAGTTAAGGTTACAGCTAAAGCTGCCGCCGCCGGTGTGAAATTTCAATTTTTCGTCGGTTACTCGAATCATAAAAGTTGGCCAGGTGTAGGAACCTATAATTTCACATCCCTTCTTGATACAATTACCCTAACAACATCTTATCAAACTTATACTGTTGATTGGTTAGGCAGGCCTGACTGGACCAGGGCTACAGTCGGTCCTGACTCTGTCAATATTTGGGGAATCAGAATGTTGTCCCTGACCGATAGTATCTATATTCAAAAAGTTGAATTTGGTACAACAGCTATAACAGGAATTAAAACCCCAACCTTAACAAATGCAATCTCTGTTTATCCAAATCCAAGTGCTGGTAAGGTTACTCTTAATACTCATAACAGAGCTGGAAATATTTCTATAATGAATCCTTTGGGCGCTATTGTACAAACCATTGCAGTAACTTCTGATAAAGATTCTTATGATGTGAACTTAAACAATAAAGGCCTTTATTTTCTAAACTTCGTAACTGAAGAAGGAAGCGGCATTGAAAAACTGGTTATTGAATAATATTTTAATTAAAACCATATTAAAAAAGAAAGCCTCTGATATCAGAGGCTTTCTTTTTTGTCACACCGGCAGGAAACACGTATGTGTTTACACCGTAGCCGTCAACTTAAGGAATACTCGTCATTTGCGAGGCAAATGAATGTTAGCTGGAAAGAAAAGGGTATGCGGTTAAATATGAATGTATATTAAAGAAATGCCGAAGCAATCCGGTGGTTAAGCGCATGGATTTATCGGATTGCTTCGGCATTTCTTTAAGAAAAAGTGTGTTAGAATTCTTAATGCATTACTTAAATTAACACTCATTTGCCTCGCAATGACTTGCTATTCGGCACTCACATTCTTTAAGTTGACGGCTATGGTGTTTACACGGCCGCATATGTTTTCAAGAGTAAGCGAATCAGTTTTTGAAAGACTTTTCTCCGCCTCGCTCAGACCTGCGCCAGAGAGTAGCAAACATTCTTTGTACATTCACTCTGCTTTTATGCAATGAGTAGAATTTGGTTTCCTCTTAAATAAGAGATACCTTGCTTTTTTAAAATTATAATGATTCCAATATATTGACCCTTCTTATAAATCTCCATTTATATTAATTGACCACATACATTCCAATATAATTATCTAAAAACAAAAAATGGCTACAAAACAGGATCTTGATTTTACCTACACCACAATTGATGAAATATTCCGTCTCAGTTTTGGGGAGATGGCCGACTATAGCGGTGCAAGATTCGACGGAGACTTTTCATTATCTATTGAAGAAGCTCAAAGACAAAAGCATAAATTCATCGCCGATAGTTTAAATGTTAAGGCAGGTTCCAAAGTATTGGACATGGCATGTGGATGGGGGCCGTATCTTAATTATGTCAAATCTATTGGAGGGAAAGGCATGGGCGTTACTTTGTCATCAGGACAAGCCGCGGCATGTGTCAGGAATGGCCTTGATGTAAAGGTAATGGATTGCAGAAAAATCACTCCGGATATGTACGGAACTTTCGATGCGGTTTCTTGTATCGGCGGACTGGAGCATTTCTGTTCTGTTGAAGAATATCAGGCAGGTAAGCAGGATGATATATATAAGAATTTCTTCAAGTCAGTAAGTGATTTGCTCCCTCAAGGCGGAAGATATTATATGCAAACTATGGTTTTCAGCAAGAATATGATCCCTTTTGAGAAAATAGATATCAATGCTGATAAAAATTCAGATTCTTACACGCTGGCCTTAATGGTAAAACAGTTTCCGGGCTCCTGGCTGCCTTATGGTGATGAACATGTGATCAGAAGTGCCGCCCCATATTTCAAATTAATTTCTAAGAGCAGCGGAAGACTTGACTATATTGAAACAATTAAGAGGTGGAGAAAGAACTTCCGTAAATTCAACCTTAAGAAATATTTACTTTACATTTCTCTTATACCTAAACTCTTTACCGATAAAGAATTCAGGCATCAGGTAGCCGTTTTTCGAACAAGTCCGAACAAAATCTGTTTTGAAAGAGAGACTATGGATCATTACAGATTGGTATTCGAGAAGATATAGTTGGATTTTACCTTCCGGAACTTGGTTGTAATTAATTCAGGGGTCAATATTAAAATGATCCCATTCGTGAATTTTATATACAAATTGATTCAAAAGAAAGCCGGGTTGATGCTCAAAGTGAATTTATCAAATCTATCGATTCCGGAACAGGAGAAGGCAAAGTTCATTTTGAAAAATGGAAAATTCATTGAAAAAAGAACTTCTTATGGCCAGACACTCGCATTGTATTTGGTAGACAAGACTTATTTTGAGCTATTATATGAAACCCAGGATCAGGTTATTTCTAAAGTAATGGAAATCACCGATGTAAACATGAAGAGGTTTTACGGGAAAGAATAGTTGCAGGATTTGGCAAGAGACCTGAATAATTTTCGGGCAAGCCATTGGGAATGCCTGATAATTCCATTGGGAATGCCTGAAAATTAATTAAACTTATGGATATTGAAGATAATATTTCTTACACCTTAGTAGAAGCTGCCTCGTTGTTGAATGTAACTCTTACCCGGTTACATTCATATATTGAATCAAATAAAATTGAAGTACGTAAGACGGATTATTCCGAAAGGATCAGGGGCAAAGAACTTAAAAGATTTTTGGATAAATATTCAGGGCTGATCGAAGACAAGCTTTTGTAGAAACTTTATTGTCCGGACATTCGTTGTTTCCATAACTCCGGTTATTTTCTTTTTATTACAAGTTTTATCTGCCAGAAATATAATAAATAATATTGAAAGCTTCGTAACCTTCTTTTAGCCGGGAGTGTTTGGCAAAATCATTACAAAATAAACCAGGAAGAAATATGAACATATATATAGGTAATATTAGCTTGAGATTAAACGAGGATCATTTGAGGCAGCTGTTTGAAGGTTTTGGAGAAGTTACTTCGGTAAAAATGATTAAGGATTTCAATACAGGCGGTTCTAAAGGAACGGCTTTTATTGAAATGAAGTATGAAGCCGAAGCCAAAACGGCTATTGAGAATCTTAACCGCTGTGATCTTGATGGAAAGAAAATGGTAGTAAGCTATGCAAAGGAATCTTTTAATAAAAGCAAGCCTGGCGGCAATAATAAACCATTTAACAAAACGAAAAAAAGAAGATTTTGATGTTGGGATTACCGCTTATAGGCAGAAGAGCATACATATAAACACATATAAAAATAAAAA
>DATMOV010000206.1:0-5290 GCA_035568055.1 Cytophagaceae bacterium | reverse complement strand
CATACTCTCCGTTCATTTTCATGAGGCAGAACAGAACATTGGTCAGGAAATAAATTCGAGAATTAAATAAGCGAATGATCAGGTTACGTTTTTTTCATAAAGCCATTTGGGATTTATGTCATCCTGACGAAGGAAGGATCTGGAATAAAACCTAAAACATTTTAATAAATAAGGGTCAGCAGAAAAAATCTACTGACCCTTATTACTTTTAGTTATAATACACTACAAACAAGTATATGTAATTGTGTTAACCCTTGTACCACCATTGCCATCGTTATCTGTAATCGTGTTTACCTTCCCATTTAAATAGGTATACGCTTTTGTAAATAAAGGAGAACCGGGAGCGGCATTTGAATATACAGATGTTGCATTATTCGCGTCAAACATTAACAATATATCAACCTTGTTATTCAAGCCAAGATATGGATTGGGTGCCGTTGTTTCATTGGTAATAGTCGCTGCCCCTCCAAATGAAACTCCAAGATTTGCTGAAGTGACATTGCCATTAGTAAATACAATGGATGATATATTTTGTGGTCCGCCATTGCTGGCTCCAACATCATAACGAACGGATTGGGCAGATGGAAGTCCCAAAGTATATGTAAAAATGGTAGTGCTATTATATGGACTTCCATTATTTCCGACTTGATTAACAGAGTCAATTCTGGAACCCGTAGAATAATAGATGCTTGTATAGGTTGGAGTCGGATTACCTACATTATAAGATTTAACATTTGTAATTTGATTGCTTCCATTGTAAATAATAGTGTCAAAACTGCCGTAAGTTGTACCAGGGCTATAGGTATATTCAATCTTAACAAGCTTTTTATTTGCATTGTACTTATAAACATTTTTTGAAGTACCCGGGAAACTTCCTCCCGTAACAACTATGTCTTCCTGAGAAACCAAAGTTGTGCAGGGTATGGGAGCAGGAGTGGTATCATGCTTTTTTTTACATCCTGAAAACAGGATACATGTTGCTATTAGAGCAGAGAAAATCAAATAGTTTTTTTTCATGGTTTATAGAGTTTAGTTTGTGAGATTATGAAAAAGCAATTATTGGATTTAATGACATAACCAATAAATATATGTATATTTCCCAGATTGCCACATGCCTCAAATAAAAAACTTAAACTTTGCAATGAATGGAAAGTCTCTGATTCCCTACGAAGACAAAGATTGATAAGGCATAAAGTATAATAGTTAAAACCTGGCCTGAAATAGAAGTGAAAAAAATACCGTAACGATTCATTTCGGTATCCAAAAGAAATTTAGCCTCTCTGGCAGAGACTTTAACTCTTCAGTAATTCTGTTAATTCTAAAATTCTGTAAATTCAAGTCTGTTCGATCAATCTTTCCTGAACCTGTAATGCGAATGTATCAGGTCCGCTACCAGCCCTGTCCAGCCTGTCTGATGTGAGGCTCCTAAACCCTTGCCATTGTCACCATGGAAGTATTCATAAAACAGAATATGGTCTTTGAAATGAGGGTCAGTCTGGAACTTTTTGTTTTTGCCATTTACAGGCCTGTGCCCATTTTCATCTTTGGTGAAGATTTTGATGAGCCTGGTGCTAAGCTCTTCTGCTACCTGTTTCATATTCATATATCTTCCTGAGCCTGTCGGATGTTCTACTGTATATTCAGGCCCATAGAAATCATGGAATTTGATAAGCGATTCAATGATCATATAATTTACAGGAAACCAGATCGGCCCCCGCCAATTTGAATTGCCGCCGAACATACCACTTTCAGATTCTCCGGGTGAATATTTTACAGTGTAGACTTCATGATCAGTAGGATATTCATAAGGATTTTCTTTATGAAATTTCGATAAAGCGCGTATACCATACTCTGAAAGGAACTCCGTTTCATCGAGCATCTTGGTGAGAATCTTACTCAATTTATCTCCTCTGATGAGCGAGAATCTTCTTCTGGTTCCTTTATCCCCTTCTTCCTTGGCTGAAATCAAAGCTGCCAGTTCAGGCCTGTAACTCAGGAACCACTCCAGCCTTCTTTTAAAGTGCGGGAATCTCTCCATAAGTGCCGGCTCCAGCGTTTCTATGGCAAATAAAGGAATTAGCCCTACCATAGATCGTACCTTTAAAGGAATATATTCTCCTGAAGGGGCGTGAAGCACGTCATAGAAAAATCCATCCTCTTCATCCCAGAGATTAAGTCCGCCTCCTCTTAAATTTGCGATGGCACCTGCGATATACAGGTAATGCTCAAGAAACTTAGAAGCTGTATCTTCATATACACTGTTTGTTTTTGAAAGCTCCAGTGAAATCTTCAGCATATTCAGCGCATACATAGCCATCCAGCTCGTGCCGTCCGCCTGCTCTATAGTGCCTCCGGTTGGCAGAGGATTGCTGCGGTCGAATACTCCAATGTTATCAAGTCCGAGGAAGCCTCCTTCAAAAATATTTTTTCCTTCGCTGTCTTTTCTGTTCACCCACCAGGTAAAATTAAGCATCAGCTTGTGAAATACTCTTTCAAGAAAACTGGTATCTCCAATACCTTTGCCATACATGTCTCTGTCTATCTCATATACCCGCCAGCATGCCCATGCGTGTACGGGAGGGTTTACATCTCCGAAGTTCCACTCATAAGCAGGAATTTGTCCGTTAGGGTGCATATACCATTCTCTCAGCAGGAGAATGAGCTGACGTTTGGCAAAGTCGGGGTCAATAATCGCGACGGGGATACAGTGAAAAGCCAGGTCCCATGCAGCATACCACGGGTACTCCCATTTATCGGGCATGGAAATAATTTCCATATTGTTCAGGTGCATCCAGTCTGTGTTCCTTCCATGCAGACGCTCCTGAGGAGGATTGCTTCCGGGGTCACCCTTGAGCCATAGTGTAACATCAAAATAATAAAACTGCTTGCTTAGCAGCATTCCCGCGAATGCCTGCCTCTGGATCGATTTAAGTTCGGGGTCAACAAGGCCTTCAGCTATTTCATGATAAAATACATCGGCTTCCCTGATCCTGGTTTTGAAAATATAATCGAAGTCGTCAAAGGCATCTTTTTTCGGCTGATCAGAAAGCCTCAGCCTGATCTCCTTTGATTTGCCAGGCTCAATATTTAATATGTAATGGAGAGAAGCTTTGGTGCCAGTATGATCAGGGTTTACAGCTTTCTTTTTGCCGTTTACCACATAGTCGTTAATACCATCTTTCCAGTGCCCAGGACTTGGGGGATGGTCATAAACTGCCTCGTGGTTGGTTTCATTATTGCAGAACAACAATTCAGGCTTTCCTTCGTAATGCAAATGATAAAATCCCATGTCCTTATGCTCCACATGAATCGATTTATTAACTCCTGCGCTGATCGTGGGAATATATTTATCAACCACAAATGACCAGAAATTCCTGAACCAGATGCTTGGAAGCACATGAAGCCTGGCAGCTTCCGGCCCGCGGTTGTGAATAGTGATGCGGATGCAAATATCCTCCATGTCAGCCTTGGCATATTCAACAAACACATCAAAATATTTGTCTTCATCAAATAAGCCGGTATCCATGAGTTCGTACTCAGGCTCATCTTTGCCGCGTATGCTGTTCTCCAGGATAAGATTTGAATATGGATATTCTCCCTGAGGATATTTGTAAAGAAATTTCATGTAGGAGTGGGTGGGGGTGCTGTCCAGATAATAATACAGCTCCTTTACATCCTCCCCATGGTTTCCCTGGTTTCCCGTTACTCCGAATAGTCTTTCTTTAAGGAAAGGATCTTTTTCATTCCACAATGTAACACCAAAACATACCAGCTGCTTATAGTCACACAAACCCGCGATACCATCTTCTCCCCAGCGGTAAGCCCGGCTGCGTGATTGCTCAAAAGAAAAATATTCCCAGGCTGATCCAAACGGACTATAATCTTCTCTTACTGTTCCCCATTGGCGTTCTGAAAGATATGGCCCCCATTTTTTCCAACCACGATTACTCTTTGTTGCCGCTAACCGGTCTTTCTCAAAATTTGACATCTACGAAATTTTTAATATAATTTGTCTTTCCATGGCCTGTCCCCCCCGACAGGCCATTCCCTCAAGCTTTCTTCCGAGGTCTGTCCCCAGACAGACCTCGGAAGAAATATAATTTTACAGCCGTTCAAAAAATATGAATCTGCTTTTTGTGTTTAATTTAAGTAATTTATCCGGATAATTATCAACGTAGCCCCAGCAACTTGATGTTCAATTAAATGAGACCGTGGATAAGAATAGCTTTGCATCGAATAACATGCCTTCATGATTTTCAAAAAGTTTTATAAATTTAAACATACAGTATGATTGCGAATTTGATTTTTGAAATTTTATTTTCACACTCCCATGAATTTAAAATCCGGTTTTAATAAATACATTTTGAATTTTAAATTTGATGCAGGTACTTCCCGCGGCATCATGCGCCATAAAGATACATGGTTCATAAATATATGGGATCAGGCAAATCCTTTGCTGGCGGGCAGGGGAGAGTGTGGGCCGCTTAAGGGTCTAAGCATTGATGATAGAAAAGATTTTGAAGAAAAATTAAGCGAAGTATGCCAGAGAATAAATCAATCGGATTTAAATGAATTGGCCGGCGCTGACCTTGTTGATTTTTTTCAGTTAAACCAGTTTCCATCTATTTTATTCGGACTTGAGACAGCAATCCTTGATTTAATAAACGGAGGGGAGATGATGATCTTTAAAAACTCATTCAGCTCCGGACTTGGCGCAATTCCTATAAACGGGCTTGTCTGGATGGGTGATAAAGATTTTATGGAAAGACAGATCAAAGAAAAGATCTCTGAAGGATATACCTGCATTAAAATGAAGATCGGTGCCATTGATTTTGATGCCGAGTGCTCCATTCTTCAGGACTTGCGTAAAAAATATCCTGAAGACAAGATCACCCTGCGGCTTGACGCTAACGGCGTTTTTCAACCAGTTGACGCACTTGAAAAGCTGGGAATACTTTCAAAGTATCAGATACATTCTATAGAGCAGCCCATTCGTCAGGGACAAGAAGAGCAAATGAAAGAGTTATGTAAAAACTCTGCCGTTCATATCGCGCTCGATGAAGAATTGATCGGCAAGTTTTTATATGAAGAAAAAGAAAGCCTGCTGAAAAATATTCAGCCTGCATATATCATTTTAAAACCTTCATTACTTGGCGGGTTCAAATCCTGCCGCGAATGGATTGCAATCGCAGAATCTTTAAATATAGGCTGGTGGATTACATCAGCGCTGGAATCGAATATAGGATTAAACGCGATAGCGCAATTTGCCGCAACATTTTCTCCCTCCATT
>DATMOV010000205.1:0-3234 GCA_035568055.1 Cytophagaceae bacterium | reverse complement strand
AGAAGCGAGAGATCAGGCTCTATGAACTTCTAGCAACCTACCTGCAAATGGCAAAGGTGCTAATTCCTGATCCCGGTAACGGGAGAAGATAAATTAATTACCATATGTTCAACAAATTTATTCTTACAGGAAAAGAACATGCCGCTTACCAGGTAAGCGCCGCCATTGTTCGACGCAATTCAATTTTAAATTCCTCCAATACATGCCTTGGTTGGTGCCCTCCCCAAACAATTAATTGCTGTTGTTGCTACGGCTGCATGCAGTAATATACAAGCGCCTTACTGACATGATTTAGCCCGCTATGTGCGGACTCATGCTCCATTTATTTCATTTTATTATTTCACATTAAATATCAGAAATTATGACAACTCTGACTTTAAGATTCAATGCGCTTCGTTTGCATCCGGAAGAGGCAAGCCTGGCTTTATATTTTACCTCTGATTATAATTTTCAAAGCAAACGCTTTTTAAGTTTAAAAGAGATCAGCGGAATGATCCAGCTCAATACGCTGGTGGCTTCTGTGGTTCACGAAAAAGTTAATCACCAATTCACCTGGCATTTAAATTAACACGACCATGGCAATAATGATCACCGACGAATGTATACACTGCGGCGCATGTGAGCCGGAGTGCCCGAACAACGCCATTTATTCCGAAGGCGTTCCATGGCGCTGGGCTGATGGTACGAAGCTGACAGAAATATTACTGGAAGACGGAAGCACCATTGACGTTCAAACTCCACAACCGCCTGTATCGAATGAATTCTTTTATATCGTTTCAGGAAAATGCACCGAGTGTACCGGCTTCCATGAAGAGCCTGCGTGTAACGCAGTTTGTCCGACCGACTGCTGCGTACCCGACCCAGACATGCCCGAGAGCAAAGAGGATTTGCTGGCGAAGAAGGTCTGGCTTCATGGGGAATAGTTTTTTTTAGATTTAGGTTTTAGAGGAAAGGCGCAGGAGACTGCGTCTTTTTTTTGTGACTTTGATAAATTGGATATTAGATGTCTTAGTAGTTCCCTTAATTATTGAAATCAGAATTATCCAGAAGTATTATTTATTATGCAAGCACTAATTTTACAATATATGGGGCATTGCATTCTACCCATAATATTAATGGAGTCTCTTGACGAGATAATAGAAGCAGCAAAATTTTGTGTTTGGCTATAGAAAACTGATTCTCAATGGGGTGATATAAGACAAAAGGTTGTCTTGGATATCCCTCGGGTGTTTTGCTTTTCTCAATTGGAAGCTACTTTCGAAAGAAGCAGATTTTTAAAATTACAATTGAAGGCAATCTAGAATCCATTAATGCTGATGGGTGGGACCCCACTGGCAAATTTAGGCAAAGCGTAATTTGTGCCCATCACTTTAACAGACGTCCTGACTGAGGAATACATCCCAATAAATCATATATTTACCACATGAAAATCATCATAGAAATATTAGTAGGATTTGTAGCATTAGAACATTTATACATCCTGTGGATGGAAATGTTTGCCTGGGAAACCAAGGGCAAAAAAGTATTCAAAAAATTTCCTGCTGAGTTGTTCTCACAAACAAAATCATTGGCCGCCAATCAAGGGTTATACAACGGCTTTTTATCAGCTGGTCTCACCTGGACATTTTTTATTGATGACAAAATCTGGCAAACAAATATTTCAATCTTCTTTTTAGGCTGCGTGGCCATCGCCGGTATTTACGGAGCATTAACCGCTGACAAGAAAATATTTTTTGTTCAGGCGATGCCAGCTATTATTACTTTAATTTTAATATTGATCGTCTGACATTCTTTAAATAGATTCTATAAAGGTATCTGCTCAAATTTCACCGCTGGCTGCGAAGAATCTTTGAATGACTTACGTGGTTTCAGATTCAATACCTGGAACATTTGTTTGTCATTATCTACTTCCGGATTAGGTGTGGTCAACAATTTATCACCAGCAAATATGGAGTTAGCGCCAGCCATAAAACAAAGAGCCTGCTCTTCTACAGTCATTCTCACTCTTCCTGCTGAAAGCCTTACCATCGCCTTAGGCATAATGATACGCGCTGTCGCGATCATTCTCACCATTTCCCAGATCGATACTCTTTCCTGATCTTCAAGCGGCGTACCTTCAACAGGCACTAATGCATTTACCGGAACTGATTCAGGGTGCTCAGGCAATGTGGCCAGCACATGCAGCATTCCAATTCTGTCATTCACCGATTCTCCCAATCCGATGATGCCTCCTGAGCATACAGAAATTTTCGCGGTGCGAACATTTTGTAAAGTATCCAGCCTGTCTTTATATGTTCTGGTGGTAATGATCTTGTCGTAATTTTCTTCGCTGGTATCCAGGTTATGGTTGTAGGCATATAATCCCGCGTCTTTCAGCTTCACTGCCTGTTCTTCTGTGAGCATACCCAATGTGCAGCATACTTCCATACCCATGCCATTCACACCTTTGACCATGTCAAGCACTCTGTCAAAATCTTTATTATCTCTTACTTCCCTCCATGCCGCGCCCATGCAAAAACGGGTGCTGCCTGAATCTTTCGCCTTTTTCGCGGCATCAAGAACCTCTGTAGTTTCCATCAGCTTATGAACTTTCACATCGGTATGGTAGCGGGCGGCTTGCGGACAATAAGAGCAGTCTTCCGGACAGCCTCCTGTTTTTACTGAAAGCAACGTGCAAACCTGCACTTCCTGCGGATCATTATTTTCGCGATGCACCGTGGCAGCCTTATATATTAAGTCAAGTACAGGTGAATTAAATATTTCAGCGATTTCTTCTCTTGTCCAGTTGTTTCTGATTTCTGTCATGTAATTACTTTATAATAATTTTATAAGGAAGGCGGGCTTGTATGCCTTCCATTTTTTCCAGGTCGTTTAACGTTTTTATATAAGGGTAATATTTTGAAAGCTCCGTACTGAAATCCAATTTGGCTTCTTCACTGAATGAAGAAAACAATTGTTTGAACAGCATATTTTTTTGTTCGGGAAAATAAGCGATGGAGTAACCCTCGGCAAGTTTTGCCTTCCTGGCGGCGATCTGTATCGCGTCATCCAATCCGCCAAATTCATCTACCAATCCGATCTGTTTCGCTTCAGTGCCTGACCATACTCTGCCTTCCGCGATCTTTCTGAGGTCGTCAACATTCATGTGTCTTCCTTCAGCAGCTTTAGTGGTAAAGTCAAGATAGATTTTTTCAACTTCCAGTTGTATGATCGCTTTTTCTTCATCTGAAAGTT
>DATMOV010000204.1:0-3318 GCA_035568055.1 Cytophagaceae bacterium | reverse complement strand
AAAAAGCCTGTAATCACCCAGCTGTTTTAATGCCAGTGCGTTTCCAATGATAATACTGCAATCGCCGCCAAGAACCAGTGCGAAATGTTTTCTGGAAATAACATCCTGAATGATCAGGGCTTGTTGTTTGGCATAGGCTGCGATAGAATCCGTATTTCGCATGTCTGAAACCGGATCCAGGTACATTGAATAGGGCCGCGGTTCCAATCCGATTTCTTCCTGATGATCAACCAGGTCAAAAAACCCGAATTTTCTTAACCATTCAGGAAGTTTTTTTACACCCGGCTCCTTACCCGGGGCGGGTTCAATCAGACCAAGATTGGAATTGAAAGAGACTATCGAAACAGGCTTTCTGCTAACATTCATATCTGCAAATTAAGCGCTTCTAAAAACCTGGCCGAGTTATCATTTATTAGAATTATTTGATTTTTTGGAAATTCATCGTAATATTGCGTTATATAGATTATGGGACTGACTAAAACAGATAACTTCAACAATGTTCAGAACAGAACTGCAAAATTAGCCAAGGCTATTGGCCATCCCGCTCGTATTGCCATTCTTGAAATATTACTCAAAAGAAACACCTGTATTTGCGGAGACCTGGTAGATGAACTACCTCTCTCTCAGTCCACCATTTCTCAGCACTTAAAAGAATTAAGGGAGGTGGGCATAATAAAAGGGGACATTGAAGGAACGAGCGTTTGCTATTGCATAGACGGGAAAGTCTGGAAGGAAACCCAAAAAGGCTTGAATAGGCTATTTGATCTCTACAAAGAAGGGAAAGGCTGCTGTTAAAAAAATTTATTTATAATAATCGCAATATTGCGTTTAACTAAACAATAATTTATATGGAAAAGACAAATGAAGAATTAAAAGAAATTGTAAAAGAGAAATACAGTGAAATTGCCCTGCAATCGAAAGAACAAAATGAAACGAGCTGCTGTGGAGCCGGTACTTGCGGAACTTATACCATTATGAGTGAAGACTATTCCAGCCTACAAGGTTATAATCCAGATGCTGATCTTGCTCTTGGCTGCGGACTTCCAACAGAATTTGCAAAGATTAAAAAAGGTGACACAGTTATTGACCTTGGCTCTGGAGCAGGTAATGATTGTTTTATAGCCAGATCAATCGCAGGTGAAGAAGGAGAAATCATTGGCATCGATATGACAGAAACCATGATTGAAAAAGCAAAAGCCAATGCTGAAAAACTCGGATTTAAGAATGTAAAATTTCGATTAGGAGATATTGAAGATATCCCTGTTTCTTCCAAGAGAGCTGATGTGGTTGTAAGTAATTGCGTCATGAACCTGGTTCCGGATAAACAGAAAGCTTTTGCAGAAGTATTCAGAATCCTAAAACCTAAAGGACATTTTAGCATTTCGGATATTGTCCTTAAAGGTGACCTACCTGAAGGAATCAGAAAAGAAGCGGAAATGTATGCCGGTTGCGTATCGGGGGCAATTAAGAAAAGTGATTATCTTGAAATACTTTCTGATGCAGGATTTGTAAATATTACAGTTCAAAAAGAAAGAGAGATAAATATCCCATCAGAGATATTATTAAATTATTTGTTATCTGATGAATTAAACGCATATAAGGAAAAAGGGAAAGGAGTTTTCAGCATTACAGTTTATGCAGAAAGACCAGATGCTGAATGCGGATGCGGACCAGATGCTAAATGTTGTTAGTTATTGCAGGAGAAAAAACTTTAACTTTTATGATGATAATCCAGACGATTCAAAATTATATTCAGGATGCTCTCAGTCTATTTGATAGCATTCCTGATGACAGAAAAAAAACGCTATTGAAGATTAGTCAATTTATTCAAAGAAATCAAAATGAAGACAAAACAACTTCCTTGATCTATGTCTGTACGCATAACTCAAGAAGAAGCCACTTCGGACAAATATGGGGAAAGACGGCATCAGCATACTTTGGAATTAAGAACATCAACACTTATTCAGCAGGAACAGAAGCAACAGCATTTAATCCTAACGCAATAAAGGCAATCACAAAAGCAGGTTTTAGGGTTCATCAAGATTCCGGGGGGGGGAATCCTTCTTATTCTGTATTTTATTCAGAAAATGCCGCGTCGATAACCTGTTTCTCTAAAACGTATGAAGACAGCTCCATTCCTAAAGAAGGACTTTGTGCTATTATGACTTGTACGGAAGCCGATGGAAACTGCCCATTCATCCCTGGAACAGAATTGAGAATATCGTGTCCATATAATGATCCCAAAGCTTTTGACGGAACGCCGCAGCAAGACGAGAAATATCAGGAAAGATGCAAACAGATAGCAACGGAAAATTTATTCATTTTCTCACAGATAAATTGAGCAACATGGCTCCATGGTAAATTGCCGGAATTTTTATCGACAAATTCCTAAAGCTCAATTTCCAGCATCAATATTTCCGAATCTCCTCCATCGCTATCGGTGACTGCCAGGGCTATATATTTTTCAGCATCTTTTTCGTAAACTGATATAGATTCAACTTTACCTATATAAGGTTTGCCATCAAACATCAATTGTACAGTGTCCTGAATAGAATTTTTATTTCTTACAGATCCCTTCGTGTTGGCTACTTTTGAAACAGGCATCCAGCCGATAAAGCTTCCAAAAACTTCTCCGTCATCAATGGCATTCGTGGTGTTTTCCACTGCCGAAGTAAAAAATAATTTGTCATCAAATACATCCGCACCGGAAAACCCTGATCTGACATTGCTGATGGATGGCAAATCGTAATCAAGGATCACAGGGAATGGCGTCATTTCTGTATGCCCTTGCAGGTATTCAACAAATTCTTCCAGGTTAAAATAAAGCGCAACATTTTTGCTGCCTGAGCTGGAACGGTTAAAGAGTATGAGGTTCTCTTGTGATACAGCCGCGCCTTCCAGGTTCAACTCTCCGCCATTTATTATTTCATGATTGCTTCTTAATAAATTATACAAATCAGCCACGCTGATATTTGTGATTACATGCTTGCGGTTATAATTGGTTGGAAGCTTCACCAGACAGGCCACATCACGGTATGGAGATTTGGAACCTGAACCCATCATTAAAATATGAGGATAATTATTGATGGATAATCTGGCCATACATTCCAGGTCTGGTTTGACTGCCTTGGGAATAACTCCATCTTTTAATTCGGATTTAAACAACTCTATCTTTTCTAAGACTTTCAGGCTGTGATCGAGCTTGTAAAGATAAGGAGAGTTATCACCTACAATATAAATAATGCCATTGATCACTTCCATTCCTGATGCCGAAGGAAGATCCTCAAGAATGGCTTTTTTAATGATGGTTGCTTTCAT
>DATMOV010000203.1:0-2888 GCA_035568055.1 Cytophagaceae bacterium | reverse complement strand
TTTTCTCCAGTTTCTTTTTGTATTTCCATTTCACCATTTTAGTGACTAATGGAAAACGATCTTCCGCAAGGAGAAAGGCAAGGTTGTAGGCAGGGAATATTACTTCCATACTTAAAATATTAACCAGGTCGATGGTCGGCGCGGTTTCTTTGGTAATATCCTTGCTTGTCACTTCCTGTATCGGGAATTTTTTGATCACCTCAAGGAATTCTTTATATGAATGTCCGCCACCCAGAGGGCTGTTACCTGCCGCTTCAGTCCTGAAGAAGTCGCAGATCATAATATGGCCGCCGGGATTAAGAAATTTCAGCGCATTGGTGAATGAAGATTCCATATTAATATACTGGAAGCTTTCGCTGAACATAACCATGTCATAAGTTTTGTTGGTATTCAGGTCTTCGAATTTTGTCTGAAAGATCTGAGCCTTATCCCCCACAAGCCCTCTGGCATGGGCCGTAAGAATTTTACCGGGAGAAACGCAATCCACTTCATATCCTCTTTTGATGAGTTCCTGAGCTGTTTTGCCTGAACCGCATCCTACATCAAGGATTTTTTTTGTATCTGCCGGGATATTGGAAATCAAAAGCTCAGCATAGTTCTGTTGGGCTTTCGCGAGGTTGGTGATATCTGTTTCCAGGTTATCGCTGAATAAACCGTAATGGAGGTACTCCGATTTTAGAAAAAATTTAAAAATCAAAAGTCCTATTTCAAGCCCGACCTCTTTGGAGTCTACTTTTTTAATTTTCTTACTCATAGTAAATTTATGTTACAACTTAAATGTTGATGTCAGGCCTCGAAGTTTTCAAAAGATTTAACAGATAAGATATAATCATGATTATCTATTTAAACTTTTAAAACCCTGATCTTAGCCAACGCAACGCAAACTTAAATATAAGGTTATTTTATGGCTGGATCATATAAAAAGGCAATAAAACTGCTCTGTTATTTTTTTGTGCAATATTTTTCAATCTGTTCCTCACTGCCTGGTATCCCCATATTCAGTGATTTATTCCAGTCAGCACACGCACCGGCAGTATCTCCCGTCGATACTTTTGAAAATCCTCTCCACAGAAAATACTTGCCGCCATTAGCAGAGTCGATATCAATGAGATATGAAAGGTCATTAATAGCCTTGTCATATTCTTTTGAGGCGAGATTCGCTAAAGATCTCCCATACCTGGCGTCGGAGAAAGTGGAATCTCTGCTTAAGATCAGGTCATAGTCGATAATGGCTTCCAGGTAATGCTTGAAAATAAAACCGTTAATCTCCGCTCTGTAAAAATAAATGCTGTCATTTATTGAATTGAGGCTGATCGCATAGTTAAGGTCTTGAATAGCCTCTTCATACATTCCCAGTTTGGCGCTGCATTTCGCCCTGCTGAAAAATGAAACCCATTGCTCATTCTTACTGTATTTAATCGCACTGGTATAATCAGGAAGCGCTGATCTGTAATTGGAATAAATATTCAGCTTGATATCCGCTCTTCTTTTATAGGCTTCCGCGAACCCATCATCATATTCGAGTGCCTGCGAATAAAGCTCCATGGCCGAATAATATTTTTTTTCATTTTCAGCTTCAATCCCTTTTTTAATTGAAAGCTTCGCTGAATAATGATTCATATAATGATAGAAAAACAATGAAGCTGTAAGAAAAATTATAAAGCCGGCACCTGTAAGAATAAAAATTTTTCTTTCCTGCATTTTTTCTTTTTCCTTTCTCATCCTGGCATCATACGCAACTTTCGTTTTTTTCTGCCTGGATGCTCTTTGTGATGCGGAATAATTGGCTCTCTTACGAAAAGTGAATATAGGTATGTCTGCGCTTCTGTGTCTGAGCTTAAAATCATAGCGTGCTTTCTTATCAGGATGGGAGAGTGTCTGGTAGGCTGAGTTGATCCGCTTGAATTGTTCTTCATAATATTTATCAGATCCGTGCATGTCAGGATGAAATTCTTTAGCCAGCTTTTTAAAGGCGGCTTTGATCTCATCCTGGCTGGCAGTAATGCTTATACCCAGAATCTGATAGTAGTTCAACTCCATTCTATTGGTTGGTTGTGGCGGATAATTATCCGTTGATCATTTGGTAATCAGTTTCATGCATTCATGCTGAGCAGAGTCGAAGCGTTTGTTGAAATCTTAGAGACTGCGCTATGCCGACAAGTCTTCGGCTCAGCTCAGCATGACAATAGCAATCGTTCAATTAATTAGCTAGCCGACCCTTCAAAAAAAAAGGAACTAAATGTTCCCTTGATTCACGGTATGCGTTTCGATTTTTTTGAGGTTCGTAGCTTTACTATATGTAGCACATGTAGTTTTTTTTGAACATGCTGTAAATCCCATCACACATATCATCAACAGTAATATTATATTTCTCATAAGCGTTGTTAGTTTTCATCCCGGATCTTCACATTTCCTTCCGTACTAAATCAACTGCTGCTCTTTCTATATTGTTTTTATAATTAATAAAATTAATTTATTTCAAAATTCTTAAAGTGTCAGGCATCCTTTTTTTAATTATCAAATTAAAAAAAAATCTCTAATTCTGATCGTAGCCTAATATTTTGAGCATCGCATCACTCTTCTGTTCGGGAGCGAAAAGCCTGGTCGTGATTTTACCGTTTTCATCCTTCTCGATCAGCACATGCTTTGGTGCGGGAACCAGGCAATGCTGTATGCCCCCATAGCCGCCCAATGACTCCTGGTAAGCGCCGGTATGGAAGAAGCCCACATACAATGGCTCCTGCTTATCAAGCTTTGGAAGAAACACCATGTTGGTATGTGCCTCTGAATTATAATAATCCATGCTGTCGCAGGTGATGCCGCCGATCTTTACCTTTTTATAGGGCTTGTCCCAGTTGTTGAGCGACAACAATATATATTTTTGGCTC
>DATMOV010000202.1:0-3893 GCA_035568055.1 Cytophagaceae bacterium | reverse complement strand
CACTTTTTACGCAATCGCCGATTAACTATTCAAAAACAAGCATCGAAAATCGTTGAGTAGTTTTCTTTTGTCCGAATATGACCATTTCCTTCTCGGAAATTTGTTTGCATACTTTCGGACGGGTAATAATATCCTTTTTAAGAGAAGAGAATAAAGACTTCTTTGTTATGTTGCCATGATGGTCTATCTGAGCGATCACCACTTCTGATTCTTTGTAAGGCACAAAATTGTATCGTTTCCCAGGCGCCAGGTTAGCTGACATGTTTTTAGGGTTATCATTAAAAATTATATATATATTATCTTTGTTAACATGAAGCGCATAGGAAGAGAAAAAACCTCCATCATTGATTGTGTGCTGATCTTTTGCAACCTTAACCGCCCACTGTATGTTTCCTGAAGGATCAATGTTGATTACAATAACATCATTATAATAATAATGATAAGTAGTTACTGTGCTCATGCCTCCATTAGCAGTGGTGTATGTAGAAGTGGTGACTCTTACATAATACTGCTCTCCTACCAATACCGCACCCCCGTCATCTCTTAATATCAGATTATCCAGGTCGTATTCATAAAGTTCCGTATCTTTTCCCTTTTCCGCCCGCCTCTTGGTTTTTGCTGCTTGTTTCTCAGTCATTTCAAGGGTAATGAAATTAAGTCCAAACTCTTTCGTGCTTTTGCTTACGATTTCTTTTGTTGCTCCGTCCACTCTTAAAAAGTAAGTACCTTTGATACTATGCATACCCTTGTCTGAATAAAAACCGGCACATACAATATCTTCATTGGGAGTTATGGCAATCTGCATATCTGTCAAAAACTTTTCGCCTAAAGACACTCCATACTCTTTAACAGTATTTTCTGAATTACTATAACTTAATATGGTGTATTTAAAATTTACTTTTCCAAAACGGACATCTTTGCTTTTCTCCTCGTAAATTTTTCCCAAAAGAAATACATTTCCTTTATCGCTTACTTTATAAGTACTGATCGTAAAAAGTCCATCTGAATATGGAAGAGAAATACTTTTTGTCCATAGCTCATTTAAGTCCACATCATATACGTGGAATCCAAATTTTTCCGGTTCTGTTTTTTCATAAGGCAGGTTATAGAAAATCATGATTTTACTTTTGTCTTTAGAAATTCTGTAATTAAAGCCGCCACTATTATGACGGCTTTCAGAAGTAATTTCCGCGACATTTTTTAAATCATTATTTAAGGCCAGCGTTTCTTTGCTGACTGTTTGTGAAAATAAAGTTGTCTTTTTTAGCTTTTGATCATAGAAAGAAGAAAACAGATATAATTTTCCACTTGAATGAATTATAAATTCAAAATTTCGCTCTTTTTTATCCTTGATAAGTTCTATTTCCTGAAACTTTGTCCTTTTAAGCTGTTTATCAAAATGTTCTATGGTAAGAACATTACTGAAAAGCCCTCTTACTGACAGTGTATAAATCCCCGTTTCATCATGGCCAATAACACCGCTGAGCGTGGATCTTCGTGGAGCCTTATACTCTTCTCCCATCGTTACCTGGACATTAAACTGCGCCTCACAAAGAGATATGCAAAACAAAAATGCGACAGTCGAAAAAATTTTAAATCGAATCATATTGATTATTAATTGTTGTTAAAAAATATACGCAATCCTCAAAATCCAAGCTGGTGATTTCGCGTAATATATATAAAACCTACCCTCTTTCTTCGAATCTATTTCAAAATGGATCCCCAATGAGCGATTTTCATCTTATTTTCATGTCTATATTTGAATAACATAACCTTAACTTTTAAATTCCCGTATTCATTATTCACAAAATTCTCTTTAATTTAATTCTTGATGTATAAGCTTAAATTTTGTCTGCTACTGGCAATTCTTCCAAGCCTGTTTCTTATCTTAACCGCTTTTAAGGAAGGTGAAAAAGATACCATTATCATTGGCTCAGGTGGAGGATTCAGCGGCCTGGTAACTATATATACCATCGACTACAAGGGAAATGTGTTTCTGGAAAGCGGTGTAAAAGATGAAATCAAACAATTTGGAATAATTTCAAAGAAAGATCTTAGTAAAATTAAAAAAGAAATTAAGAAGTCGGGGTTTTATGAACAAACTTTAAGGGACCCCGGGAATATTTATTATTATATAGAAACTGTGTCAAATGGGAAAAACCATAAAGTTACCTGGGGCAAAGAACAAAGTGATGCTTCTGCAAAAATGCAACAGCTACATAAATTTATTCTTGATATTATTTCGAAATCAAAAAAATAGCATGAAAAAAATTCTACTTCCTTTGCCCCTCCTTTTTGCAGTTATATTGCCTTTGAGCATGCTGGCACAAACGAATCCTTTTTCTGCAAAAGAAAAAAAAACCAGGCCACATCATAAAACACCGCATCATATTGTAAAAAAAAGCCATGAGAAACCCTCTCCTGAATTTAATAGTTTGACATTTCCTTCAGACCCGAGATTACAGACCTTGGTTAAAAAATCTGCAAACGGCCTTGCTTCTATAAGTGGGAATCCTAAAGGAAGAAAATCTTTGTTCGGATCAAAAGAACAGACTATGCAGAGTTGTTATGATTATCTGAACGACATATCCGGCAGTACTGGTATTAAAAATCCAGCTTCACAATTTGATATTATCAATATTAAAGATGATGAGCCTGGACATAAGCACATCAAGCTTCAGCAGAAATATCTTGGCGTTCCAATTTATGGCGCGGAGATTATCATACATTTTAAAAACGGTGCACCTTATTTTCTCAATGGAAGATTTCATCAGGAAACCGGATTAAAGAATGCAACGCCAATATATGGCTCGGCCTATGCTATTAACAAAACGATCAGAGATCTTGGATCTGTCACTACATTACAGGATTTTTCACCACAACAAAAAGAACTTCTTGATTATAGTGCCCCTAACTCAGAACTTGTAATCCATAAATCTGATGACAATAAATTTACGTTGGCATGGCATATTACAATCAGGCCAAATGTGCTGGAGATCTGGAATTATTTTATAGATGCAAATTCCGGAGAAGTGCTTCAGAAGTATAACCACACTTGCTCTGGAAGCCCGGCAACTACTACCTCTACAGATCTGAATGGAATAAGCCGTACAATCAATAGCTGGCAAATAGGCTCTACCTATTACATGATCAATACAACAAAAAGCATGTTCAGTTCACTAAATTCTGTAATGCCAACCCAGCCAGCAGGCGCAATCTGGACCTTAGATGCTCAAAACACTGATCTTGCTTCACTGAATCAGATAACAACCAGCAGCAATTCATGGACTCCGACAGCTACTTCCGCTCATTATAATGCCGGTGTCTGTTTTGATTATTATAAAACGGTACATAATAGAAATTCGCTGGACGGGCAGGGGGGGACTATCATCTCTGTAATTAATGTAACACAAGGAGGAGTGGGGATGGATAACGCCTATTGGAATGGAAAATTTATGGCTTATGGAAATGGTAATGTAGCCTTTAAGCCTCTCGCTGGCGGCTTAGATGTAGCCGCCCATGAAATGACGCACGGTGTAATTTCCAGTACGGCAAACCTGGAGTATCTTAATCAATCCGGCGCAATTAATGAATCTATGGCGGATATTTTCGGATGCATGGTTGACAGTGCCGACTGGCAAATAGGAGAAGATGTTGTCTTGCCGGCCTATTTCCCAAGCGGAGCTTTAAGAGACCTCTCAGACCCTCATAATACAGGCACCAGCGGTGATTATTACTGGCAGCCACGTATATTTTCTGAATATGTGCATACAGGTCAGGATAATGGAGGAGTTCATATCAACAGTGGAATACCAAACTATGCTTTCTATCTCTTTGCTACTGGCACAGGAATGAGCAAATACAAAGCACAAAAAATATATTATCTGGCTTTA
>DATMOV010000201.1:0-2801 GCA_035568055.1 Cytophagaceae bacterium | reverse complement strand
TCATCGAGGTATTGTTTTAAAAGAGTAAGGCCAGCCTGGTTACCCAACTCCAATATCTGTTTGTCCCTGTCAAAAATATAACCCTCAAAAATGACTTCACCGATTGTTTTGGGTTGGGCTTCGGTTCCATAGTTTTTATTCAGATTAATAATGATTTCCTTTTTAGGGTCGTCGGGGTCTTTCTTTACAAAAGTTTCGCTATCCTGTATGAAATCATCATTTTGAGTAACAACACGGGGTTCAAGTTCGTTAAGAGACTCCCATGGTGTGAATTCATATTGAAATTCTTTAATTGTTGAGCCATCCAGTTTGCATTTGAAATGCCATAACGAAAACTTTCTTATATCATCCCATGTCGGCAAGCCTTCAATAAGAGTAGGATCATCAATTTTAATATCTACCGAAAAATTACCGGATTTTTTGAAAGGTGAATTTAGGGTAAAGATTGCGCGGTATAAATCGCGAATCATCCTCTTATCCCAATCCGTCCGCAAATCCGTAATAATGATTCTGGTTCCTTTGCGTTTACCAATAAAGTATTCGGGTGTCCTTATAAACACTTCAAAACGCGCATCCTTCAAATATTTCTGTTCACCAAACTTATTCCAGTCGATTCTGACCACAACTTCATCTTCCCCTTCTTTTCGGCTTATAAGTTCTATTTTGTTACCAAGCTTATGGACGCCAAACCGTCCGATTCCTTTCTCACCGATAGGAAGTCTTTTAAATTTTGCTGAGCGAACATTTTTGGCAAGAAGCTGAGCTTTATAATCACTTCCCGGCTCCAGCCATACATTTTCGATAATATCGATATTCATGCCTTCTCCGTCATCTGTTATATCAATTCGCCCGAACCTTTTATCAGTTAAACGATCAAGTTTTACAGTAACTTTTTTTGCATCAGCATCATAAGAGTTTTTGATCAGCTCCAGTAAAGCAACATTTTCGTTCTTGATTAACTTATCCCCAAGCTGTAGCAGCAGCCTGGCCCTGGGTTGAAAGAAATTTTTATTTGAAGAAGCCTTCATCAGGTATTACAGATAAGATTATAATATTGTTAAGCTAATGTACATTCTTTATATGCAATTATATACATTATGATATTTGATAGTATGCTATTTGGATATTTTAAAAATTCTTGTTTCACCAACGCCCTTTGTAAATTTATTTGGATCCCACTTCGTTGGCTGCAGATACCAGCATTGATTTACTTTAAAAACAGCACAAATTGCTGCACTGGCAACCGTTTGTAATTTTGACCCTGTTATCGCTATTTCAAAACTGAAATTTTGATTGACAAAATAATTCTGATACTGCAACGCCAGATAATTCATGGTATCCTGCAGATTTTCTGATTCAAATTCATCTATCTCAGCATGGTTGAATTTTCTTAATGCAACTTCCGCCGCGATCTTAGCAAGCTTGTGCCTGGGTGTATCACCCTTTTGAACAAGAATATGAATTTTATCGTATTCCCTCTCATCCAGCAGGGAATATAGCCGTTCATGTTTTGCGGAAGAAAAAGCTATGAGCACCCGCCTGGCTGAAGGGTTTATTTCTTTAGGTAAGAGGGGAACCATTTTATATGGTCCGGTTTCACCACTTAAAATACTAGATAGTGATTCCAGGAATAGTGTCTGATCCTGCGATTTATATTTCTGAAGTAATTTTTCAATATCCTCATCAAGCGGATAATAAATTTGTGCTTCTGTATGAGCAAAATTGACTTCTTTTTGAAGAATGAGTGTATTTCTGATCGCATTGAATATTATTGACTGAGGGAAACCAGTTATATCATACAAGATGTTGTCAGTATAAATTTCCTGGTTGTTTATTGCATCCTCATAATTAATAATGTTTTTTGTAAGTGATATCTCGTCCGCAATTTGAAGAATTTCCTGTGATTTACCTTTTTCCGCGAACCTTATAAATACAGCCGTTTCCGGATTTACAGCGGTCAGTTTACGGAATGATGCCAGCGTACTATCCTCAAATCCGAGTCCGGCCATAATAATCTTCGAACGGAAACCGTCAACCTGTGTGACCTCTGCAACTGGGGTGCGTTCCCTGGCAAGTTGTTCAGCGACTTCTCTTTCATCTATGTCGTCTGATGGATTAATGATAATTTCATCATCGAAAATAGACTTCTGATAGGACTTCGCAGCGGTAGTATCAGGGGCTTCATCCGGAGACGATAATCCGTCAAATTCACTTTCCTCGTCAGCGCCTTTTTTAAGATTCCTTATCAAAATATCCCTGCCTTTCTTGGGATTATCAAGCCATTCTTCCAAAGCTTCCCCTGACAATTCAAATCTGTCGGACTGGGCCAGGCCAATATGTTTATTTATGCCATATAACTTCCGGTAAGTGAGTTTAAATTGCTGTTGCGGGTTTACGCCCTGCCTGTTGGTCCTGGATGCCTGAGGGCCTCCTGAGAAATTAAAAATACCGGCATCAATCAGTTCTCTAACCTGCTTATTTTGCTTTTCAATATCCCCGGTAGACACATTAATAAAAATCGACGAATACTGCCTTAATCTCTTCTTGTCATTGGTGTTATTCTGTTTGTAGGATTGCACAAGTAGAAAGTGCGCAGCCTCGGCAAATGATTCCGCAAAATCGAATAGCCTGCTTTCCCTCCTATCAATATCGAACAGTCTGGAATTACATAGCTCCAGGTAGCATTCATTCTGTGTAATTGCCGGTACAGGGGTGACCTGGCTCCTCTTTTTCAGGATCATTTCGTAAAGAGTGATCACATCACCTATATCGCCCACACATACGCCTGCAATGGCAGTTAT